>JAFTXF010000030.1 GCA_017461685.1 Lachnospiraceae bacterium | reverse complement strand
TCAATTTGCACTTGAGCAATCTCAGTGGCAGGCATGTTCTTATGGTAAGGTTTACAAAGAGAGCGACGAAAGCTGCATCACCAGGCGCAAAAGTGATAATCTTAAGCTGAATAAATGGAACACACAGTTAGGTGAAATAACAGCGTATTTGAATCAGGGAGAGCACAAACAACTGACTTTTTTAATAAAGCAGCTTGCATTTTTCTGTAAGGATATAAAAAGCATGCATGATCTGTCTGTAATCGGACTTTATATGCAAATTTCGTCAATGTTGATTCAATATATTAACAAGTATGAGCTGAGTGAACGGCTGGCTCCCCGGATAGGATTATATCCTCTTTATTATATTCATAATTTTGAGAACTGGAGAGAGGCGTTTGGATACCTGGAAAAGCTGGTCAACATTATGTTTGAACTGAATTATGGCGGGCTGCAGGATAAAAATCAGAGGTTGGTTACGCATATTAAGGAATATATACATGCACATTTGCAGGAGAATCTAAATCTCTCTGCATTGTCAGATGTTGTAAATTATAATAGTACTTATGTGTCGCGTATCTTTAAGCAGACTACAGGCATGAATCTTTCGGATTATGTGACTGCTTGCCGGATCAACAAGGCAAAGGAACTGCTTCATAATTCAAGCACCAGTATCCATTCAATTTCTGAAAAAGTTGGGTTTGATACTTGTCAATATTTTTGTATGGTTTTTCGGAAAGAAGTGGGCATTACTCCAAGTGAGTACAGAAAACAGAAGTAATGCTCTATTTCTGAGACTGATTGTTGATCCAATCAAAGAAAGGTGCCGAAATCCGCCCACGAATATTGATTTTCCCGGTTCTAGCTGGTATGATTAGAGTAATAGGAATGTAAATAACCGACCAATCTTATCAGGAGGGAACGTGTATGAAAAAAATTCTCAAAACCTACAGTTTTATCATCTGCATGCTGCTGGGTATCGGAGCCGGCTGTATCGTAGGATGGCTCTTTCCCGAAGTGTCCGGGAATTTGGAGCCTTTGGGAACCGTGTTTACCAACCTTATGTTCTGCGTAGTAGTGCCCATGGTATTTTGCTCCATTTCGTCCGCAATCGCAAATATGAAGAGTGCACAGCGGGCCGGTAAGGTTATGGGTGTGACCCTGGCAACCTTCTTTATAACCGCAGCTATAGCAGCTATTTTGATGTATGTGGTAGTGCGGGTGTTCCCCATCGTCAGTGGTGATTACCAGGTAGATACAAGTGAGTTGGGTGAGGTAGGAGCAACTTTGGGGCTTGCCGATCTGATCATCAATTTCTTCACAAAGCCGGACTTTATTGACCTGTGGAGCCGCAAGGCGATCCTTCCGCTGATCGTGGCTGCAATCCTCTTTGGGTTTGGTGTTCAGATGTCCGGTGGTCCGGAGACAAAAACAGCGCAGATGCTGGAAGACCTGACGGGCTGTATCATGAAGACCGTTAAGATCATTACCTACTATGCACCCATCGGCTTCTTCGGATTTTTCGCCTCTCTGGTAGCCACATACGGACCGGAGCTGATCGGTGATTACGGACGCACCCTGGTTGTGTATTATGTACTGTGCTTTGCTTATATGTTTGCGTTCTTCCCCATTTACGCCCGCATCGGCGGCGGTAAGGGTGCTGTCAAGGTAATGTTCAAGCACCTGTTAAAGCCTGCGGCAGTGTCCTTTGGTACCTGCTCCAGCGTTGCAACCATCCCTACAAATATGGAAGCGGCAGAGGAAACCGGTATCAACAAAGAAGTATCCAACATCGTTCTGCCCTTGGGCGCCACCATGCATATGGATGGTTCTTCCATGTCTGCGATCATCAAGGTTGCGTTTCTGTTCGGTATTTTCGGTCAGGATTTCACCACAGGCCGTGCGATCCTTGCGATTTTCGTGGCAGTTCTTTCCTCTGTAGCTATGTCCGGTATTCCGGGCGGCGGAGGCACCGGTGAACTGGCCCTTTGCACCATTTTCTTCCCGGAGCAGATGGCTGTTGCTTATCCCTTGGCCCTGGCTCTTGGAAATCTGGTAGACCCGCCGGCAACCATGGTCAACTCAGCAGGTGACTATGTGGTGAGCTACATTGTAGAGCGTTTCGTGGACGGCAAGGATTGGCTGCAGAAGAAGCTGCATGGTGAGAAAGCAGCAGCTGAGGCAACGAAAGCAGTGGAAGAGAAGAAAGCCGAATAAAGAAAATTGAAATAACGTGAGAATGAAAGCCCTATGCAGACGATGTATGAACCAAAATCGTTTGCAAGGGCTTTTTTCGTGGTAAAACAGAGGAGATTGTGGTAAGATGGACTTACTAAGGGCAAGAGAAACGGAGCGAATCCATGGAAAATCAGGAAAAGGTTCACAAACGCCGCGTCCGTTACTCGGGCACGCACCCGAAGAGTTATAAAGAGAAATACAAAGAGCACAATCCGGAGAAATACGCAGACACTATCGAAAAGGTTATAAAGAAGGGAAGCACCCCCGCGGGCATGCATATTTCCATCATGGTGCAGGAGATTCTGGACTTTCTGCAAATACAGCCCGGCCAGAAGGGGCTGGACTGTACCC
>JAFTXF010000029.1 GCA_017461685.1 Lachnospiraceae bacterium | reverse complement strand
GTTCCGCTTATTGCTCCGTCAGCAACCTGCAGATTTTCAACCTGTCCTCCGGCAGTCCATCCTTCTGCATTGCCCGGAGTCTCGAAATACCATCCGAGTTTTACCTGTGTTGGAACCTCGCTGGAACCTTCCTCAGTATAAGCCCGAGGGATGCGACGGTCCTGAATGTACATTTTATTGATTCTTGCAAGCTGTGTCTCTGTTGGCTTGATGTCTGTGTGAGATTCATTGTCACCAAAGACTGCTCTGATACTGTCAAGATAGCCGAAACCGTTCAATTCTGCCGGCATCATGAAATGTCCTTCGCCGTATTCATTCCAGTTACCCAGCATAACCATGCGGCTGCTGAAGCTTCCTTCCTCTGCGGAAGCCATATAGGTATTCTTGGCCCATTCTGCAAGCTCTCTGAATTCCTCGTCTGTAAGGTAATATCCTGAACCACGCTCCCAGGCAGAATCATCACGTCCCATACAAATGGTAGGTAATACGTCCATAATGCCTACATTATTCTGGGCAACAATCTTTTCTTTCTGGTTTTCTGCATTACCGCCCCAGCTATATGCATACAGGCAGTCAATTCCTGCATCCTTGTACTGCTGCAGACTGGTTGCAGATGCTTCATGAGCAACTAACATTACCACACATCCGTCAAAACCAGCATCCTTACAAGCCTGACGCAGATAATCCAGCTCTGCCTTAACGCCGTCCACAGAGCCAAAGCTTGACAGCAACGTAGAGAATTTATAAATACCGATAACCGGCTTATTATCTATAAGCATATATCTGTCATCTTTAAAATACTGCTCCAGCCAGTAGGATACGATATTTTCTCTGAAATCCTGTGAATCCATATTTCCCACAGAACTATTTTCCCATGCAATGGCAAATTTAGCCTGATTGCTGTATTTTGCATTAAAGAATGCTTCTTCCAAAGCATATGCATTTCTTGGCTGCTTGATCGGTTCTCCGGCTCCTGCAGGCGGACGATACCAGCAGTACAATTCATAGTCTACTGAATGCTCCAGCTGCCACTTGATGGCCCAGTCTGCTGCTTCCGGACTCATTTCATCATAGAATCCCAGGTAAGAATGTCTTTCGTCCCAGTCACTGATCCAGTCCCATCCGAAGTGAGATCCTTCCTTCCAAAGACTGCAGCTCTGTAAGCCTACGATATAATCATCCTCTGCCGGTAATTCCGGTTCCGGTACATAATCTTCCGGATAATCCACGTAATCCTTTAGCAAAATATCATCCAGTAATACGATACCGGTTCCTGTCATACTTGTTTCAAAGGAAAGGGTATCAAACTTTACAAATGGTAAGCTGATTCCATCTGCCTGCAGCTTGTGATTTAAATAAACAAGCGTTTCATTTCTTGTTACTTTTACAAGAACATGATACCACTGTTCATCAATCATATCGTACAAAGCTACAAAATTACCGGCTTCATCATAGTAACCAAACTGATACTTGCCGTTTTCACTGGTATTACCTACCTTGAACTCCTCACCATTCTCTGTTTCCAGAACCATTGCCAGCTCTGCATTACTGCCTTCCGGAATCAGAAAATGATATTCTAACCATGCTTCATCATCCGTATAGGTAACCTCTTTGGAGATCACAGTCTGCTTGTCTGCTCCATTATCTGTCAACTCCAGACTGTAAAGGTCAGGAGATACGGAGCCCATCTTTCTGATCACATTTGCAGAGCCTTCCTCGTTCCATGTCCAGTCGTCCGGAAGCTCTTTGGTAGATGTTAAGAATTTTTCATTTACGTATAAATTTGTGTAAACACGCACCAGGCTAAGTCCCAGAGTGCCTATGTTTGCCTCTGTTGTCTGAAGATACATGCGGTCTACAAAATCACAGTCTTCCTCAAAAGCAAAAACTTCCTGTAATGTGGTACCGTCTGCACTGACAATGTAAGTATCGGTTTCTGTATCCAATTCTACTTTTATACCAACCAGGTCTGTACCGTCAGGTACTGCAGCTATGGTCTTTCCATTTGCTGTCAGGTTGCCGTTCACAAGGGTAAACTTGATGGCGATCTTATCTTCTGACGCTAACACTACAACTGCGTTTTCTACATCACCGGTAGCATTCAGTGTGAATTCCCACACAATTTTACCGGATACCGGATTAAACTGACGCTGCAGAACAGCATCTGCATATTCGCTTTTGTCTACCAGTGAGCCAATTTTAATTTCGTCAGTAGTCACAAACTCTAAACCGCCCGCAGGTGCCTGGGCATCCCAACTGGATGGGATATTAGAGCTGTATGTATTTGGTGTCGGATTTGTGAAATCTTCCCATACAAGATAATAGCCTGTTTCTTCTGCATCCACGATGTCAACAGGAGTTTCCGTCGGTGCCTCTGTTGGCGCTTCTGTCGGTGCTTCCGTTGGTGCTTCTGTCGGTGCTTCCGTTGGTGTTTCTGTCGGTGCTACAGTTGGTACCTCGGTTGGGACTTCTGTTGGAGCCTCGGTTGGCTCTGCCGTTGGTGCTGTTGTTTCACTTGGTTCAGCTGTCTGTAGCACATCATCATAAATTACATAATTTACTACTGCTGATACTTCTGCGGCTTTGCCATCAACCTGAATCGGACAGCTCAGTTCCATGGTTCCGGAAAGGTCGCCTGCTTCAACCGGTACTGCTGCCATGCTTACACCGCCCACCATTGCCAGACAGAGGAGCATGGAAACCCATGTTTTTTTGTTCTTGCCGTACACAAACAGGGCAATCATGCCGCAAACTGCCAGGGCAGTTAATATTACCCAAAAGCCAATCTGCATATTATCCCCAGTTGCAGTACTGCCGGCTGCAGCCAGTTCCCCTGCTGACAGGATAATACCTTCTGCAGTGGTCCAGCTTTCGCCATCCTTTATAATTGTGTCATAGGCAGTGGTTCCACCTGCCAGTGTAACGCCTGCCGGTACATTTATAGAAGTGAAAATAAACACTTCCTTGCCGGTACGGTTGTCTACGCGCACAGATGCTTTCACGGACTCTTCAGCTGAATAAGCGTCCTTGTCTGTAAAAAGCTGCGCGGTTAAACCGTCTTTTGTTACAGCGTTGCCCTGGGCTGCATATACCTGCAAGCTTAAAGCAACAAACATTACTGCGGCCAAAAGAACCGTCAGTAATCGAAAACTTTTTGTTTTCATATTCTTCTTCCTCCTTTTTATTTTTCGTTAATGGTTCCATTAAAGTTGCTTTTATTATACATATACGCGCCAGAATATCTCCATATCAAATTGACCCATATATTTGACTTATCTTCCCAATTCTATTCTATAAATTGCTTTGTACAAAAAAGACATTGACAACCTTACCCAGATATGTCATTATGGTAAAAATGTTAAAAAGAGGTGGTTTTTATGAACATACGATACGATGTAGATAAGATTAATACCATCATTTCAAACTTTGCAAATATTACCGGTCTCAGTATTGCTTTTCTTGACACGGACTTTAATTTTATTACTACATATGCTTACAATGAACCGGAATTTTGCAGTAAGATTCAGCAGTGCGAGCAGGGGAGACACTTTTGTTATCACTCGGATATGGACATGTTAAAGAAGTGCAGAAAGACCAAGCGTTTTGTTTCTCATGTCTGCCATGCAGGCATTATTGACTCCGTCATGCCTATTATAAAAGATAAGATTGTCAGCGGATATATTATTTTGGGGAGAATCAGGCCTTCCGAAAGTATAGAGGATATTTATACCAATATTTCATGGTTAGAAGCAGATAAAGAGGAGCTTCAAAAATGTTATTTAAAAGTAGCTTATTTTAGCCAAAACCAAATTGAAAGCATTTATAATCTTTTAACCAATATTCTTTTTGACAGTGCTATTAAGATTATATTTGAAGGTGCACTGAAAAGTGCTGTTGATTATATTGACCAAAATATCACAGAAAATTTATCTATTTCAACTTTATGTAAAGTGTCACATACCTCCAAAAATACTTTATACAAAATTTTTAGAGAAACCTTCGACTGTACTATAAATGAATATATTACAAGCATTCGAGTCAATAAAGCCAAATACTTACTTGAAACCACCTCTAAAACCATACAGGAAATCGGGGAGCTGGTGGGAGCAGAAGACCCTGCCCATTTTTGCCGTTTGTTTAAAAAAAATGTGGGGCTTTCTCCTAATTCCTATAGAAAGGATGTGCGGTCATAAATTTAGTACATACTTATGCATTATAAGCGAAAACTATTGTTGTGCATCGAATTCTTTTGCTGTGTAGTATTGAATTCTTTTGCTGAGCATTGAATTTCCCGGTCTATATTGCTATAATAAAAAAGGATTTTTATATTCTATTTTGTATGAATTTGAAAGGACATTCTATGGAAAAAATTGCAAGTTTTACGATTGACCATATTAAATTACAGCCGGGTATTTACGTTTCCCGCAAAGACCATGTGGGTGCAGAGGTTCTTACTACCTTTGATTTGCGTATGACCTCCCCAAATGAGGAACCTGTGATGAATACTGCCGAGATACATACCATTGAGCATCTGGCGGCTACTTTTCTGCGCAATCATGCGGATTGGAAGGAGCGGGTGATTTATTTCGGACCTATGGGTTGCCGCACCGGATTTTATTTGATTTTGGCAGGAGATTTGGAGAGTCGGGATATCGTGCCTCTCATGCAGGAAATGTATCAGTTTATAGCCGATTTCGAAGGCGAGGTACCGGGTGCCAGCGCCAAAGACTGCGGCAATTATCTGGATATGAACCTGCCAATGGCGAAGCTTTTGGCTCGTAAATATTTAACAGAAGTTTTAGACAATATTTCAGAAAACAGACTAAGTTATCCACTTTAAGCGAATAACTTAGGGGTTTTTGTGGATAACTTACAATAGGAGAAGATAAAAATGAGTAAAATTGGTATTATTGGCGCAATGGATTTGGAAGTAGATGCATTAAAAGCGCAGATGCATTTAAGCAAGGAAATCACCAGAGCAGGCATGACTTTTTGCGAAGGTACTTTAAATGGCGCTCAGGTTGTTATTGTAAAATGCGGTATCGGCAAGGTGAATGCCGGCATGTGTGTACAGATTTTGGCGGATTTATTTGGCGTAACCCATGTTATTAATACAGGCGTTGCAGGTTCTTTAAATGCAGATTTGGATATCGGCGATATTTTGGTATCTTCTGATGCGGTTTATCATGATATGGATGTTACCATTTTTGGTTACACACCGGGACAGGTACCGGGCACTGCGAAGGCGGAATTTACTGCTGATGCTCACATGATTGAACTGGCTATGGAAAGCTGCCGTGCCGTGAACCCGGATATCAACTGCCGCAGCGGCCGTGTAGTAACCGGCGACCAGTTTATTTCTTCTAAGGAAGTGAAAGAGCGCCTGATTAACGGTTTCGGTGGTTTCTGTGCGGAGATGGAAGGGGCTGCTATTGCTCACGCTGCTACACTGAATGACCTGCCATTTGTTATCATCCGCGCTATTTCCGACAAAGCGGATGACAGCGCTGAGATGGATTACCCTACTTTTGAGCGTGCTGCTGCAAAGCACAGCGCGGCGTTAGTAGCGGATTTGGTGAAAAAATTATAAGCATACTCGGGAATGTTCAGATGTCTGCAACATTCCCTTTTTTCTACTCTACTGAATATATTCCTGCAAAGCGGTCTCATAATAATCCTCCGGCACATACTGCTGCCCCGGAGTGCTTACCAGCTGCTTTGGCAAATTCACATCCGCTGCCACTAATAGAGTAGCCCCTTCGAACCATGTATACATTTTCTCCTTAAAGTTAGCAATTTCCTGCTTTTCCTCATCATTAAACGGACGCTGCTCACCATTTTCCATGGTATTGTAATTTAATGATTGCTCTTCCACAATATATATATTACCTTCTGCATCCAAATACAGCACTTCATAGTGAAAATAATAATTGCCCATCTGTGCATAAATATCCGTAGGCATTAAATAGTCCAACTCATCCCTATGTACCAAATTCACCTGAGCATTTCCGGCATGGGCGACTGCAAATTCCTTTTCCCAAAGCAGTGTTCCCAACTCATCCAAGCCGGTGGTATTACTGCCATCATAAACCTGTATATACCCTACTCCGCCGCTTTTCAACATTTCGGACGGGTCATCGGTTGTGACGGTGGGAGCTGTGTAAATGATGGTTACGATATAATCATCCACGCCGTCCCGGGTCAGGTCAGCCATTTGTAGATTAACGATTTTCTTGTTCCAATTATTTTCGGTATAATAGTCCTTAGAAGATACCTCGGTATTCGGAGCTGCATTGAGTTTTTGCAATATATCTTGCTGAAACTGGACTGACTCTGTATTTTCTTCTTTTAAACTTGTTCCTTGTATAGCTTTCGTAGTGCAACCGTTTAATATAGGTACACATGATAATAAGAAAATAAATATTTTACTTTTCAAAGACTACTCCCCTAATGAATTATGAATAGACGCTTGCGAAACTCGGTGGCTGCCGGCCGG
>JAFTXF010000028.1 GCA_017461685.1 Lachnospiraceae bacterium | reverse complement strand
GGAATTAATTGAACGCATTCATGATATACCGGGCATAGAGCGTATTCGCATCGGTTCTTTAGAGCCTCGTATTGTCACAGAGGAAAGTGCCATGAGACTGGCTGCATTGCCGAAGCTTTGTCCGCACTTTCATTTATCTCTGCAAAGCGGCTGTGATGATACCTTGAAGCGCATGAACCGCAGATATACTACGTCACAGTTTAGGACAAGCGTGGAGGCTCTGCGGAAGGCTTTTGACAACCCTGCTATTACCACGGATGTTATCGTAGGGTTTCCGGGAGAAACAGAAGAGGAGTTTCAGGCTACCGTAGAATATTTGGAGGATATTTCTCTTTATGAGATGCATATTTTCAAGTACTCTGTCAGAAAAGGGACTGTGGCCGCAGCCATGAAGGCTCAGATTGTGGAGGCGGTGAAGGCCAAGCGCAGTGCTGTGCTTTTAGAGATGGAAGCCAGAAAAAGCAAAGAATACCGCAGTCAGTTTTTGGGACAAAAAGTACAGGTACTTTTGGAGGAATCCAAGAATATTGACGGAAAAACATATATGATAGGTCACACAAGAGAATATGTAAAGGTCGCTGTGGAAACTGACAGTGATTTTAGCAACCAAATTATGGAAGTAATGACGGAAAAGTTTTTGTCAGATGATATTTTGTGTGGGAAATTCTTACAAATCGTATAAGATTTTATAAAAAACAGATGTATATCATTGAAATTTAAGCCAAATTAGAGTAAGATAAGTATAATGGATGAAGATTGATTACTTGCACGGAGGTACGTTATGGAAGATTTACAGAATACGAAATTCATTAAGGTAGAGACCGAGCCGATGACCGGTGTGCAGATGGTGCTTGCTACTGTATATGAAGCATTGCGGGAAAAAGGATATAACCCGGTAAATCAGATTGTTGGCTATATTATGAGCGGCGATCCTACCTTTATCACTTCTCACAAAAGTGCAAGAAGCCTGATTATGAAGGTGGAGCGGGATGAACTGGTAGAGGAGCTGTTGTCCAATTATATTGCCAATAAGAAGTGGGATTAAGCCATGAGAGTGATGGGATTGGATTTGGGCACTAAAACAGTTGGTGTGGCGATTAGTGATGCGCTGCAGCTGACAGCCCAGGGGATTGAGATTATACGCCGTAAGGATGAGAATAAGCTTCGCCAGACCCTTGCGCGTATAGAAAGTTTAATTGTAGAATACGAAGTAAGTGAAATTGTGTTAGGTCTGCCCAAGCATATGAATAACGATTTGGGGGACAGAGCACAGTTCTCTTTAGAGTTTAAAGAAAAGCTGGAGCGACGCACAGGACTGCCTGTTGCACTCTGGGATGAGAGACTGACTACGGTCAGCGCGGACAAGCTGATGATAGAAGCGGGGATTCGGCGTGAAGACCGCAAGGAATACGTGGATAAAATCGCTGCAACCATTATTTTGCAGGGATATTTAGATTATAAAGGGGCACATAAAGAATAATTTTGTGCTTTTTGGTATTAGGAGATTAAAATTGGAAAAAATAATTTTTAGCCCGGACGGTGATAGCCAGGTGGAATTCTATGTATTGGAACAGACCAGGCTGGGCGGATTTAATTATATTTTAGTTACAGATGTTGAGGACGGAGACGGAGAGGCATTGATTTTAAAGGATTTGTCAGATGAGGCAGATGCAGAGGCTGTTTATGAAATCGTGACGGAGGATTTCGAGCTGGAGGCAGTTGCAAGTGTATTTGAGAATCTTTTAGAGGATGTCGAACTGTTATAGGTGAAGCTCTACGGAAACTGTGAAGAATGTGGAGGAAAATCGTGTGAGCAAAAAACAGAATAGTGCTCTTGCTGCTGTGGATGATGTTCAGAAAAGCAAACTGAAAATCATTCCATTAGGCGGTTTGGAGCAAATCGGAATGAATATTACTGCCTTCGAGTACGAAGACAGTATTGTTGTCGTTGATTGTGGTCTGGCATTTCCAGCAGACGATATGTTAGGTATTGACCTGGTTATACCGGATGTGACCTATTTGAAGGACAACTATGACAAGGTAAAGGGCTTTGTAATTACCCACGGTCATGAAGACCATATCGGTGCCCTGCCTTATATTTTAAAGGAAATGAACGTGCCTGTGTATGCTACCAGACTTACCATGGGCATTATCGAAAACAAGCTTAAGGAGCATAATCTGGTACAGAATACGAAGCGTAAGATTGTGAAGTTCGGCCAGTCTATCAATTTAGGCCAGTTTCGTATCGAATTTATTAAGACCAATCACAGCATCGTAGATGCGGCTGCATTGGCCATTTATTCACCGGCCGGTATTGTAGTGCATACCGGTGACTTTAAGGTGGATTATACCCCGGTTTTCGGCGACGCCATTGATTTGACCAGATTTGCGGAGCTGGGCAAGAAGGGGGTGCTGGCGCTTTTGTTGGATTCTACCAATGCAGAGCGTCCGGGATTTACGCAGTCTGAGCGCACCGTCGGCAAGACTTTTGAGGCCCTTTTTGAAGAACACCGCAATACCCGTATTATCGTGGCTACCTTTGCATCCAATGTAGACCGTGTGCAGCAAATTATTAATACTGCCCACAAATATGGCCGTAAGGTAGTGGTAGAAGGGCGCAGCATGGTAAATATTATCCAGACTGCAGCTGCTTTGGAATGTCTGGAGGTACCGGAGAATACTTTGATTGAGATAGAACAGTTAAAGCAGTACCCTGAAAATGAAACGGTTATTATTACCACCGGCTCTCAGGGAGAAAGCATGGCAGCACTGTCTCGTATGGCCAGCGGTATGCACCGCAAGATTTCCATTACGCCAAGCGATACCGTGATTTTCTCTTCCAGTCCGATACCGGGCAATGAGAAGGCGGTTACGAAGGTAATTAACGAGATTTTACAAAAGGGCGCAGATGTTATTTATCAGGATGCCCATGTTTCCGGCCATGCCTGCCAGGAAGAGCTGAAGCTGATTTATACCTTGGTAAAGCCAAAGTATGTTATGCCTGTACACGGAGAATACAAGCATTTGATTGCCCAGAAAAAAATTGCCCAGAGTCTTGGTATTCCAAAGGAAAATATCTTTATTATGAAGTCCGGTAATGTACTGGAGCTGTGTGAGGAAAGCGCAGAAATTACAGGCAGTGTGCCTACAGGCGGTATTTTGGTAGACGGCCTGGGTGTCGGTGATGTTGGCAATGTGGTATTAAGAGACAGACAGCATCTGGCAGAAGACGGTATTATGGTGGTTGTGCTGGCATTAGACAGCTACAACGGTGTACTGGTGTCAGGTCCGGATATTGTTTCCAGAGGCTTTGTATACGTAAGAGAAAGTGAAACTCTTATGGATGAAGCAAGGGAAGTGATTGAGCTTGCCATTGACACCTGCCTTGACAGAGGCATTACCGATTGGGGCAAGTTAAAGGGCAGCATCCGCGATAACTTAAGCGATTACCTGTGGAAGAAAACCAAGCGCCGTCCGATGATTTTACCGATTATTATGGAAGTGTAAGGCAGAAAGTTTAAATTTTATGAGGGAAGTTGAAACGATACTAGAGGAAACCTCCGTTTTGGTCGACAAGATTAAAAGCACCGTGATATATACTGAATATCAGAGTGCACTGGAGGATTTGCAGAGGCAGCCGGAGTTAAAAGCTTTGGCCGATGCCTTTCGCGAGGAGAAATACCTGGCTTATATCGCCTTGAAAGAACCGGTCAGCTTTGCTGATTTCGACAGTCTGGAAGAGAAGCGCATGGAACTGGCTTCTTACCCGGAGATAGAGCGTTATCTCAAAGCTGAGCTGGCATTATGCAGAGTGTTACAAGAGGTACAAAGCAAGCTGGTACTTGCCATGAGCTTTGATTAGGGCGTATAAGTCCGTAAAGGAGAGTTTTATTATGAAAAAACAAAAGGCAGTGTACTCTTTTTTGACTAGAATCATAAAAATTTTACTCGCTGTTATATTAATTATGCTTGTCTACATGGGCGCCATGATGGCATATGATTTCGGATACCGTATTTTTGCGGAGAAGCCAGTAAGCCCGGAAAACGGTGTAGAGTACACCGTAGTGGTGGAAGAAGGTATGAGTACCGCTGAGGTGGCTGACATGTTAGAAGAAAAGGGAATTATCAGAGATGCCCTGATTTTTAAGATTCAAAACCGGCTTTCTCATTATAAGGGCGGTTTTAGAGCAGGTACTTATACAGTAAATACGGCCATGGACAATGAAGAAATCATGGCAGTACTATCGGGTGAGGTCAGTCAGGAGTAGCAGATGATTATAGATGAAAGAATGATTGCCTTTATTCAGTCTTTGGATAAAGGCAATACCCCGTTTTTAACTGAATTGGAGGAAGAGGCTATTCGTACGGATGTGCCGATTATCCGGCCGGCTATGCAGAGCCTGATGCGTTTCCTGTTGCAGCTACATAGACCTGCCAGAATTTTGGAGGTGGGTACTGCGATTGGGTTTTCAGCGATTTTGATGGTAGAGTACGGCCCGGAGCACTGTCACATTACTACCATCGAGAAGTACGAGAAGCGTATTCCTTTGGCAAAAGCGAATTTTGAGGCCAGCGGCTATGCAGACCGGATTACCCTTTTAGAGGGGGATGCGGCTGATATCTTAAAGGAACTGCAGGAGCCTTTTGATATGATATTTATGGATGCCGCCAAGGCACAGTATATTCATTTTATGCCGGAGGTACTGCGGTTATTAAAGACAGGCGGTCTGTTAGTGAGTGACAATGTGATGCAGGACGGCGAGATTGTGGAGTCACGTTTTGCAGTGACCAGAAGAAACCGCACCATTCACAGCCGTATGCGTGAGTACCTGTATGCACTGACCCATGATGAGTCGCTGGAGACTGTAGTGCTGCCTGTAGGAGACGGAGTGACCCTGAGTATTAAGAAATAAATGAGAAGTGAAGATTTGCGATCGGAGAGGCATCATGGACTCTGAAGAGACAAAGTGATGAGCAGAGCAGTATTTCAAAGATATCAGATAGAATGGGAGAAGAAATGCGTAGAAGAGAAAGAGCAGAATTATTAGTTCCGGCAAGCAGCCTGGAAGTATTAAAAACCGCAGTTATATTTGGTGCAGACGCGGTATATATCGGCGGAGAAGCCTTTGGGCTTCGTGCCAATGCCAAGAATTTTTCCAAAGAAGATATGATTCAGGGCATTGCTTTTGCCCATGAGCGCGGTGTGAAGGTATATGTGACGGCCAATATTCTGGCCCACAACGGTGACTTAGAGGGCGCAAGAGCTTATTTTACGGAGTTAAAGGAAGTAAAGCCGGACGCACTGATTATTTCGGACCCGGGTATGTTTATGATTGCTAAGGAAGTGTGCCCGGAGATTGAAATTCATATTTCCACACAGGCCAATAACTGCAATTATCAGACCTATTTATTCTGGCATCAGTTAGGAGCACAGCGCGTGGTAAGTGCCAGAGAGCTTTCCTTAGAGGAGATTAAGGAAATCAGGGCACGCATCCCGGAGGAACTGGAGATTGAGACCTTTATTCACGGTGCAATGTGTATTTCCTATTCCGGCCGCTGCCTGCTTTCCAATTATTTTACGGGCAGAGATGCCAATCAGGGAGCCTGCACCCATCCTTGCCGCTGGAAATACGCGGTAGTGGAGGAGAAGCGACCGGGCGAGTATTTGCCGGTATATGAAAATGAACGGGGCACTTATATCTTTAATTCCAAGGACCTGTGCATGATAGAATATATTCCGGAGATTTGCGAAGCCGGAATCGACAGTCTGAAGATTGAAGGACGTATGAAGACTGCTCTTTATGTGGCAACAGTGGCCAGAACCTATCGCAAGGCATTGGATGATTATTATGAAAGCATTGACAAGTACCGTGCCAATATGGAATGGTACAAGTCTGAAATCGGCAAGTGTACGTACCGTCAGTTTACCACCGGATTTTTCTTTGGAAAACCAACCAATGAGACCCAGATTTATGACAATAATACGTACATTAACGAATATATTTATCTGGGTATTATCGAGGAAGTACGCGGGGACAGACTGGTACGCATTGAGCAGCGCAATAAATTCTGTGTGGGCGATGCCATTGAGATTATGAAGCCGAGCGGCGACAATGTGCCTGTGAAGGTAGAGGGTATGTATGATGCAGACATGAATCCGGTAGAAAGCTGCCCGCATTCCAAGCAGCTGATTTATCTGAAGCTGTCTGAGGTACCTGAACAATACGATTTGCTCAGAGTGCATAATGTAGAGAAATAACCGTCTGCAAAGCAAGTCACGTGGGACATAAGGGGTTTAGAAAGTCCGAAGTGGGCTTGTCCGCTTTGTTACATTGCAGCAGCTTTGAAGTAATATGCCGAGAGGATAAAGGAGCAGAAGATGAGTAATATAAATGTAGAAGAAATTTTTGCCAGTAACGTATTTACCCTGGGGGTCATGAAAGAACGTCTTCCGGAGGAAGTGTTTGAAGCGGTGGTACAGGTAAGAGAGCACGGCGGAGAGCTTTCCAGAGCGGATGCCAACGTGGTAGCAAAGGCTATGAAGGATTGGGCCGTAGAAAAGGGTGCTACCCACTATACTCACTGGTTCCAGCCGCTGACAGGCATTACAGCAGAGAAGCATGACTCTTTTGTGACCGTGCCGGACAGCATGGGCAAAATGATTATGGAGTTTTCCGGTAAGGAATTGATTAAGGGTGAGTCTGATGCATCTTCTTTCCCGAGCGGCGGTATTCGCTCAACCTGTGAGGCCAGAGGCTACACAGCATGGGATATCACTTCACCGGCCTTTTTAAAGGAGGATGCAACCGGAGTGGTACTTTGTATTCCGACGGCATTCTGCTCTTATACAGGGGAAGCTCTGGACAAGAAGACACCGTTGCTCCGTTCTATGGAGGCAATCAGTGCCCAGTCGTTACGTATTTTGCGATTATTCGGGGATACTACAGCAACTAAAGTCACTCCGTCTGTGGGCCCGGAGCAGGAATATTTCCTGATTGACCGAGAGAAATACTTAAAACGAAAGGACCTGATTTTTGCAGGCCGCACTCTTTTTGGCAATCCTGCACCAAAGGGCCAGGAAATGGAAGACCATTATTTCGGTGCCATTCGAGACCGCGTCGGTTCTTTCATGAAGGATTTAAATATTGAATTGTGGAAGTTGGGCGTAACAGCCAAGACCCAGCATAATGAGGCTGCTCCGGCACAACACGAGCTGGCGCCTATTTATGAGACTGCCAATATCGC
>JAFTXF010000027.1 GCA_017461685.1 Lachnospiraceae bacterium | reverse complement strand
GACTGTATCATTTCCCGGAAATACTTCTCCGGAGTACGGTACACCGGCACCAGGATACTGAATAATATCTCCCCATTACTGCTTAATTCCCTTTGTTTTGTCAATTCTTCTTCGGTAGGCGGAACGTACTGATAGCTGTCGTTTTCACTTTTCTGTAAACGCTCTAAGGCGGCCATGACAGCCGCCTTGAAACCGTTTTTCTTTATATAATAATAGGTCTTCTTCCAATTGGAAGGTTTTAGAATTTTATTTATCATAATATTTCTCCGCAGTGGGTATATACGATTTTTCTCGACGTAATGCCTGACTTTAGAGCAATCATCTAGAAGGCAAGTGCCTTCATCGCTTCCGTCAGGCTTTCTAACTGAGCTTCTGCATCTTCTAAAGAGGTACCCTTTACGCCCATGTAAAACTTAATCTTTGGTTCAGTACCGGATGGGCGCACGCAGCACCAGCAATCCTTTGGAAGTTCAAAATAGAGTACATTGGAAGTCGGCAGACCGGTTTTTCCTTCTGCACCGGTTACCATGTCCGTCACCTTGCCGGTCCGGTAATCCCGAAGTGCCAATACCTCAAATTCGCCAAATGCCTTTGGCGGTTCTTTACGAAGCTTGTCCATCATAGCCGCAATCTGCTTGCTGCCATCGATACCCTTCAAAGTAATGGTATACTGTGTTTCCTTGTAATAACCATACTGCTCATACATATTTAACATCATGTCCCAAAGGGAAATGCCCCGGATCTTGCACCATGCAGCCACCTCGCACAGACACATCACTGCAACAACAGCGTCTTTGTCTCTGGCATGTGTTCCGGCCAGACAGCCGTAAGATTCCTCCAGACCAAACACGAAATTATTGGAGCCTGACTGCTCAAAAAACTTGATCTGCTCACCGATATATTTGAAGCCTGTCAGTACTTCTATAAAAAGCACACCGTACTTTTCGGCAATTACCCGCGCCATATTGGTGGTAACAATGGTAGATACCAGTGCGGGATTTACCGGCATGGTACCGTTTGTCGTTCTTTCACGTAAAATATATTCGCAAATCAGCATACCTGACATATTGCCTGTGAAAGGTATGTACTGCCCTGTCCTAATATCCTTCGCATAAACACCCAGCCGATCCGCATCCGGGTCCGTTGCAAGCACCACATCTGCATCTACTTCTCTAGCCAATTCAAGAGCCAAGGTAAATGCCTTGGGATCCTCCGGATTCGGATACTCCAATGTGGTAAAGTTCGGATCCGGCATCTGCTGCTCTTTTACTACGTAAACCTGCTCAAAGCCAAGTTCAGACAAAATACGGCATACCGGAACATTGCCTGTGCCGTTAAATGGAGAATATACAATCTTTAAATCCTTGCAGGCTTCACGAATTACCTCAGGATGAATCATCTGCTTTTTCAGCTCCGCCATATAGGCATCATCTATTTCCTTACCGATAGAAATAAATAAACCGGCTTCCACAGCCGCAGCCTTGTCCATGGTCTTTACCGTGTAATAGTCCGTAATAGCATTGACCTCTGCAATAATCTCCTTGTCCTTTGGTGCCGTAATCTGAGCACCGTCTTCCCAATATACCTTGTAACCATTGTACTCCGGCGGATTGTGGGAAGCAGTGATCACTACACCGGAAATACAGCCCAGCTTACGAAGGGCAAAGGATAACTCCGGTGTAGGGCGAAGACTGTCAAACACATAGGCCTTGATACCGTTGGCTGCCATGCAAAGGGCAGTAACCTCTGCAAATTCCGGGGACATCCGTCTGGAATCATATGCAATGGCAATGCCCCTGTCTGCACCGCCCTGCTTTAAAATATAATTGGCAAGTCCCTGGGAAGCCTTTCTGACAGTGTAAATATTCATGCGGTTGGTGCCTGCACCAATCACCCCTCTAAGGCCGCCGGTACCAAACTCCAGGTCTTTGTAAAAACGATCTTCTATTTCTTTTTCATTATCCTTAATTGTTAAAAGCTCTGCCTTGGTGGTCTCATCAAAATAAGCATCTGAGATCCAAAAGTCGTACTGTTCTCTATAATTCATTTTCTAACCTCTCAAAATCTGCACCGAATTCTATGCCTGCACCTTCAAGGAAAAATCACTGCGATCCAGACTGAAATTCGGATTATAATAAGGGTCGCCCGCCTCCAAAACCGCTTTCCACTTGTTGCGGAACTGCTCACTTTCCTTATTGTAACGCTCTGCCTTCTCACCCCGGTCATCCAGCCCTCTGGAAATGGACTCATAGTGGAAACACTCTGCGAATGGTGTAAACACATTTAAATATCCTTTTTCACGAAGCTTCAGGCAGAAATCCACATCATTCAGAGAAATCCGGAAGCTTTCCTCCAAGCCGCCAACCTGCTCAAACACAGCCTTCTTCACCAACAGGCAGGCACCGGTTACTGCCGAAACATTCTGTGCATAGCAAAGTCTGCCCATGTAACCCAGATTGGCCTTTGGCTGCTTGTAATGACTGTGGCCTGCGATGCGGTGCGCTCCCAACGCCAATACTACCCCGGCATGCTGAATGGTTTTGTCCGGATAATAGAGCTTACCGCCTACGGCGCCTACGTCAT
>JAFTXF010000002.1 GCA_017461685.1 Lachnospiraceae bacterium | reverse complement strand
GCGGCAAGGATAAGGCTGAGATTTTACGCAAGGTTGTTTGCGGACCGATTACACCTCAGGTTCCGGCTTCAGTTTTACAGCTTCACCCGGATGTTACTATTGTTGCTGACGAAGCTGCATTATCTTTATTAAACGATTAATCAAATACTTTTTACCAACAATCCCCGGTATAGAATGGAACCTATACCGGGGATTCTAATTTTAAAAATTATTCTACAAATGTAAGCCTTCTCATCCTAGCCATTCATTATACATGTTTTTTGGAAACCTTATTTATCTCAATTCCGCTAGTAGTGCCTTAGCCCCTTCTACAATAGCTTCTGCCACACCGGATTTATATCTGGAGGTGCGGGCCTCATAGCCGCCTTCATCGAAAGCTGACTTCATCGGGAAGTAACCTTCATTACCATTTGTCAAGGCACACGGCATAATCATGCGATAGCCTTCGGCTTCTTTAATACCCACGCCAATATCTGTAAATGGCTCGCCCGGAATGCCTACCAGAGCAACCTCACCAATCTGTACACCCACAACTCCCAGCGTAAAATGCTCAGGACCATTTTCCAGCTTACACATACGTAAGGCTTCTGCCACAACAGTGGTCAGTTCCATGGCTGCATACGGAATATCTTCGTCTCTGCCTGCCTCATGCAGCTCCTTGTATTTATGCGCAAGCGGCAAATCCTCCGGAGCCGGTACATTTGCCGGAACCAGAATATCCTTGTGCAGAATGTTAATCTTGTCCACATCTATATAATGAACCTTGTCATACACCTGAAGCACGGTGCCCGCCAAAGCACGACCTACGAAGCGGGCCATACCCGGGCTCTTCATTTCATTATCAAAGCTTATCTCTGTATCATTCATATCACCGCCGGATGGGTGAATATTGGTGCTGCCAACATCCCCTTCCGCACCATTAAAGAAGATACACTTGGTGCCGTCCAGGGCTTTCTCCAGGGTTCTGCGCATCCAGCCCGGCCAGTCTGCGGAAAACAGCTCGCCGTTTACGGTATCTGCATGGAGTCCGTAATTTACCAGTACCACGCTTACTCCTCCCTCTCTGTCGAAACGCAGCACATGGACTCTCTGGTCCAGCTCCCCTATGGGATGCAGAATATTGGGGTCATTAATAGGCGGGCAGGTCCAAGTGGTGCCGTCCTTCATCTTGTAACGTCTGATGTAGGCAACTCTTTCCGGTGCCTGACCTACGATATAGCCCATCTGTGCAGGCTTCAAATCATCCAAAGCCATCTTCACTACATCTACCAGTCTGGTACCCACAAAATCTGCATATCGGCGAATCATTTCTTCATCAGACTTAAAACCGGCTGCCGGAACCAATAATCCTGCTGTATGGGAATGTGTCGCAGCCAGAAAAATATGCTCCTTTGGGAGTCCCAGCGCCTGCTCTATCTCGGCCGTGTATCGATGCACCAATTCTGTGGCTATACCACAAATATCCACACTAATCAACACAATCTGCTTCCCCCCACAGGACAGTGCCAGTGCGCTTGCCTCAATATCATCCAGGAAACCCTTGCCGTATCTCGGCACATAATATCCTGCCACACCCATGCCCAAAGGCGGGTTGATATTCACCTCTGCGTAACCCACTTTAAAATCGCTCATAGTTCGTCACCTCATCTAACTTCAAACTTCAGTTTTGTCTTGTACTCTGCAAATGGTTCCAATTTCACAAACTTATTGTGGTCTATAATATTCTGCCCTCCATAACAAGTCGTTCTTGGCTCCAAGCCTACTACATACTCACTTTCTCCAAGCATCTTCCATATCAGGAAATCCGGCAGGGTATTGCGCTCATACGTTAAGTACGCGCCCATGTTTTCATTCTCTATACCTACGGTCACGGTGTCATCAAAATATTCCACCGGAATACATTCTTCTTTCTTACCGTGTATCGGTGCTGTTATCTCAGCATATTCGTCCGGAACATTGACAATTTTTGAGCCTGCCTGCACTAGTGGATAGCCGAAATTGCAATGGTAGCATAACGCTATATCCTCACTTCGGAAGCCTTCGTTCACAACAGTATCCTCCACGATAAATTCCTTTGCGAAAAGCTTGGTTGTAATGGTGCGTTTTAACACCAGATTGGAACCAAAGGTCATGCTGTCCCGCATTTCACCGGAAACACACATCACATACTCATCTCCTACCCAATCAGCAAAAACACTTACCTTCTGAGCCGGTGTATAGGCAATTCTGTCATGCAGCCCCAGTTCTCCAACGGCACCGCCGATATTTTTCAGTCCGCAGGTGGTTATCATGCCGCCGTAAAAGCCTCGAAGCCAGTTTTTGCCGTCCTTTTCATAATACTGGGGTGCCACTACGCCTGTCTTGGAAATCCAGCTGATGGCCTGTCCCTTATATTCTGCCTGTGCAATGTCCATGCATCTGTCCGGTAACACTGTAAAGCGTAAGTTTCCGGTATGAATCTCTATCGCCCGGACACCCTTGGCCTTGCCTTCGTTATAGGTAAAATCCCTAATACCGCCAATCTGTTCCACACAGCCGATATGTTTTAATAATTCCTGTTTGTTCATTTGTCCTCTTACCACTCCTTCTTCGTCAGCCCGCTGCCCCTGGCTTTCCAGCACCTGACTGCAGCCCTTTTATTACGGCTTGGCTCGGCTTCAGCCACTCAGCTCTGCCTTTACCTGACTGACGGACTATTCTTCCTCATCAAAATGACACAGTTCTCCGTCTAACATAACCTGCTGTACATGAAATTTGTCATCCACAAATACTAAATCTGCACGCTTGCCAGGTTCAATCGTACCGATCTCATCATCCATGCCAATCACACGGGCCGGATTGC
>JAFTXF010000026.1 GCA_017461685.1 Lachnospiraceae bacterium | reverse complement strand
GGTGGGGATTACTGCAGGGGCTTCCACCCCAAATAATATTATCGAGGAGGTTCAAAATTATGTCAGAATTAACTTTTGAACAAATGTTGGAAGAATCATTAAAGACAATACATGCAGGAGAGGTAGTCGAAGGCACAGTTATCGATGTGAAGCCCGATGAGATGGTACTTAACATCGGTTACAAGTCTGACGGTATTCTTACCAAGAGTGAGTACACCAACGACAATAGTGTAGATCTTACTACTGTCGTTAAAGTCGGCGACACCATGGAAGTTAAAGTATTGAAAGTTAATGATGGAGAAGGTCAGGTGGTTCTGACCTACAAGAGACTTGCTGCTGACAGAGGCAACAAGAGAATCGAAGAAGCTTATAACAACAAGGAAGTGCTGAAGGCAACTGTTGCTCAGGTACTTGACGGTGGTTTGAGCGTAGTAGTTGATGAAGTAAGAATCTTTATCCCTGCAAGCCTGGTATCAGATACTTATGAGAAGGATCTGACCAAGTATGCCGGACAGGAGATTGAATTCGTAATCAGCGAGTACAATCCTAAGAGAAGAAGATACATCGGTGACCGCAAGCAGCTGATCGTTGCCAAGAAGGCAGAGATGCAGAAAGAGCTGTTTGAGAGAATCAAAGAAGGCGATGTAGTAGAAGGTGTTGTTAAGAACGTAACCGATTTCGGTGCTTTCATCGATCTGGGCGGAGCTGACGGTCTGCTTCACATCTCTGAGATGTCCTGGGGCAGAGTTGAGCATCCTAAGAAGGTCTTCAAGGTAGGAGACAAGCTGAATGTTCTGATCAAAGAGATCAGCGGCAGCAAGATTGCACTGTCCTTAAAGTTTGAAGATGCTAATCCCTGGAAGGATGCAACTGAGAAATATGCAGTTGGCAACGTTGTAACCGGTAAGGTTGCAAGAATGACTGACTTCGGTGCTTTCGTAGAGCTGGAGCCCGGTGTAGACGCACTGCTTCACGTTTCTCAGATCTCCAAGGAGCATGTTGAGAAGCCCGCTGATGTTCTGAATGTTGGCGATGAAGTAACTGCTAAGGTAGTAGACTTCAACGAAGCTGACAAGAAGATCTCCCTGAGTGTAAAGGCACTGTCTGTAGAGCCTGCACAGAAGGAAGAGGACGCTGACGTTGCAGCTGTTGACATTGATGCTGTAATCGCTTCTGAAGAGTAAACTATTCATAATAAAAATGTAAAAAGCTTGTCACTGTAAGGTGGCAGGCTTTTTTTATTATAAGAACGCCGCAGCGATGAAAGCTGCGGCGTATTTTTCTTCGAGTTCACTACTCTGCGAAATTGGATAATCTCTAATTTACAGTCAGTATAGCACACCCACTCATAATTTGCAATGCAAAAAAATGACACAAAATCCATATAAAATGCCAAAAAATATGGTGAAGATTCTTTTGAGTCGACATAAATCTTCAAAAAAAACGTACGATAAAAACATTAAAGATTTTGCGCCGTCAAAAACGCAGTCTTATCTGCTGTTTTGTTATACCTGAAATAATAGTATTATGTGCCAATATTCATGGCAGAAGGCTGTCGGATTGCGATCCATACCATGGGTATGCACATAGTCTAATGCAATTTTTAATATGGAGGTACTGAGATGTCAAAAGGAGAAAATATTTTTAAGCGAAAGGATGGCAGATGGGAAGCGCGATATATCAAAGGGCATGAGCTGAATGGAAAGATACGCTACGGCTATTGTTATGGAAAGACCTACAGTGAAGCCAAAAAGAAGGTGGTTGAAGCAAGACTTGCACTTGCATCAGGCAAAACAACTATACGGAGCGCAGATACAATAAAGCATTTTGATGTATTTTGTGACGAGTGGCTGCAGATTAATCATAACAGGATAAAAGAATCTACTTATGTGAAATATTCCAGCATTCTGAAAAAGTATATCAAGCCCCGGTTGGGGAAGCTATGTCCGGAGATGCTGACTACCATGCTGATTGCTCAGTTCAGTGATGAATTGCTGAAACAGGATGGCTTATCTGCAAAAACGGTAAAGGATATTTTGCTGGTGCTGCACTCGATTTTGAAATACACTGCTTCCAAATGCCCTGAGAAGGTACAGGTGGTGCAGATCACATATCCTATGGAAGAACGCAAAGAGATGCGTGTTTTAAACAGTAAAGAGCAGGAGCGTCTGATTAAATATCTGGCAGAAGATATGGATAGCTGTCGCTTTGGGATTCTTCTGGCTTTATGTACGGGTATGCGGATAGGAGAAATCTGCGCTTTAAAATGGGGTGATATTTCACTGGAAAATGCATCTGTCAGGATAACAGCCACCATGCAGCGGTTAAAGATAATGGATGAGCCGGACACCGGAGGGACAAAGGACGCTGTCGATGAGTTGCACATCGGTAAGAGAAAGGACGCTGTTGATGAGCCGGACAACGGTAAGACAAAGGTGGTTATCCATGCGCCGAAGACGCACAATTCCATGCGCTGCATACCGCTGACCAACTATGCAGTGGAGCTGTGCCGAAAAATGTTGCAGCCTGATCCGGAGCTGTATGTTCTGACAGGGACGGAGCATTATATGGAGCCGAGGACACTGCAGTATCGTCTGAAGCATTATACTGATGAATGCGGCTTGGAGGGAGTACATTTTCATACCCTGCGGCATACGTTTGCCACCCGGTGCGTGGAGGCGGATTTTGAATTGAAATCATTAAGTGAAATTCTGGGACATGCCACAACAACAGTAACTCTGGAGAGATACGTTCACTCTTCACTGGAGCTGAAGCGTAAGAATATGAGTAAGCTGTCGGCTTTGGGATTATAGAGTGGATATGTCCGTTTTCTTTCTCAGCCGTCGGTGAAAGCAGTCAGAAAGTCAGAAAGGCGCATAAACAGGCAATTTCGGGAGGGGTTTCGCAGAGTAGTGAACTCTGCGAAGAAATGCTTCACAAATAGTATACCTATTTTGAAGAGAAATATACAGTTGGGGATAAGGCTCCTAATAAAATTTTTTAGGGAGGATATGAGGGTATGAAATTAAAAAACATAAGTATCGCTGTCTTGGCATTTCTTTTGCTTGCTTTATTTATTCCTGTTTTCTATCAGATTATATTTGTAGGGAACAATGTCAATTATAACGAAATTCATAAGATAACCACTTTTTATGGTAATAAGCAGTTGATTTTATTGGCTGTGGCAGGAATGGTTGTTCTTCTGGTACTCTTTTATCTGTTACGAAAAATCCCCTATAATCGCTATACGATAGCAGGCTTTGTCATATTTTCACTTGTAGTATGTATCCTGTTTTATGTGGTAAACGTGAAAATCTCAAAGTGTATTGCTTTTTACGGCGGCTGGGACTGCGGCATGGTGGCAAACTCCGCCCGGTGGATTTATGACGGAGGGGAATTGGGGGGTGATGATTATTATACGATTTATAGCAATAATATCCCCATTACCTGGCTTTTGTACAAGCTGTATACTCTGGCAGCGGGAGCATCCGATTATCCTTATAATACGGAGTTTATCTGGATTCAGTTCCAGTGTGCGATGTTTGCGGCAGCAGTGCTTTTTTCTGTGATGACGG
>JAFTXF010000001.1 GCA_017461685.1 Lachnospiraceae bacterium | reverse complement strand
TCTTAATCACATACTTCCCGTCCTTCTTCCCCAAAAGCACAAACCGTTCAAATAATTTATACTGCATAACCTCTTTCCCAAAAGGCTTTTCCAGAAACTCCTCAAAAGAATACGCGTGATGGGTCGCCAAAATGGCACAGCCGCAGCCCTTCAAACGCTTAAGCGCTTCCAAATCCTTTTCGCTGTAAATTTCATCTACGGCAACTACTTCCGGCCCGAGGGTTCTTAAACACATTTCCATAGCAATTGCCTTTTCGCAGCCGCTAAGGACATCCGTGCGCTTTCCTACATCTATCACCGGAATCCCCATATAGGTATTGGCTATTTCCTCACGCTCATCAATCAGGCTAACATTTTGTCCCTTTCCGCAACGATTACCGTCAGATACCGTACGCAATAAATCCCGCAGCAATGTAGTCTTGCCACAGCCCGGCGGCGACAAAATCAAGATACTTAGAACCTTTCCCTTTCGATACAGCTTGTCTAATATTGGTTCTGCGATGCCGGTCACATTATGACTGACGCGGATCAGCAGACTGCTGATATATTTTATCTGGGTCACCTTTCCCGTAAAGTCGCAGACCACCTGCCCGCCAATACCTACTCTGTGACCGCCCTTTATGGCAATATATCCCTTGGCCATCTCCTCCTGATAAGCATATATCCCGTAGCCGCACAGCCACTCCAAAATCTGCTCTATATCACGCCTGGCTACAATCACATCCTTTTTTTCCAGCTCCAGCCCATCGTAGGTAAGTATCAAAGGCTGTCCCACCCTAAGCCTGATTTCCTGCAATTTATTTTTTTTAAGCTCCAGCAATTTCCACTGTTTTAAATAATTTTCCGGTAATAACTCATGCATAGTGTCCCTCCCTGATATTTCATTATATTGGGCAGGCCTGGGAAATATGACCTTCTTTTATCATTCAAATTTCCCCTGTACATACAAATGAAGCATGTAGCTGCGAAACATGGTAACTGTAAACGACCACCACATTATGTAAGTGCCTATATAGGACAAAATGAACCGACCCCCAATCGTCAGATTACATTTCTGACAATCAGGGGTCGGTTTAATTGTTTTTCTTCTTGAACTTTTTTACTCTGCAGCAGCAGGGTCTGTAATCATAAGCAGCTCTACATAGTCGACAGATGCATGGGAACCCACATTACCCTCGAACAAGTAGAAGCCCATACGCTTAATGGTGCTTGCTGTATTGTAGCCTTCGAAGCTGGTTACAGGAATCGTCACAGTTGCATAACCGTCCTCTCCTTCTTCATAGGCAACCGGGGTCGATGTTATATCACCGTCGGTTGTCATTAAAACTGCACGTATGTTCTTTGAACCTGCCACATCTGTTTTCAGGCAAATACGCACATGTGAAACATCTGCAGCAGGCGCACCGATGAACTTAGATTCTGAAGTCCATATTCTGACATTTTCATCACCTGCAGTTACATAAAGATGTCCGTCAGCCCATTCCATCTGGTTTAAGGCACCGCCGCGTACCCAGCCTTCGTTATCTCCATTGAAGTAGAAGCCTGTTATCAGGGTTTCTCCTTCCACATCTCTTTTCTTGATCAAATCAAGTTTTTTGTCCTTAGAAGTCCAAATAACATCATAGTTGGCATTCATGAACATAGGAGCAATCGGTACATAGATATTGCCGTCAATTACGGTTGCACCCTGAGCAATCTTCTTATATTCGCCATTGATGACGATTTCTTTCTCATCATAGGTGAAACCGAATACGTTTTTCCCTGCAATCATAATATCCACGCCGGAACCGTCAAATCTTTCTGCCCATGTATTTTCTGCAATCAGATCCAGTTCCTCTAATGGATACAGTACCATGTTCTTTGTGTATATAATAGGAATCGCATTGTAAACCTTACTGCCGTTTACATAAACAGAAGCATCTCCGGTTCCCTTTCTGCATAAGAACTCAACAGAATCGATTTCGAAAGAACCTGCCACAACGATCGGGTCAAGTCTTACCTGTGTGATAGTTCCTTTCCAATTTGCATTGGTATCTGTTTCAAAAATAACTGTAGTATAACCGTCTTCTTCTGCATCCGCCTGCGTATAAGAGGACTGGAGGCACCGTGTTTGCGCAAATCCGGTATCAGCATCCGTTATAAAGTAGAGTTCGGAATTGCTTACCATAGCACTGGATTTCATGCGAACACGAATCTGGACAATTTCCGCTGCAGTCAGAGAAAGTGCCGGTGACTCAATAGCCGGGTCTGCGTAAGTAGCATCACCCAGATGCGTATTACCAACCATTGCTCCGCCCTTTGCCTCAAGTTTCTCAACGTCCAGATTCTCTCCCTTCCAAACGCCGATCTTCCAGTCTTCCAGATCTCCGGCAGTATCAAAATAGAAGCCCTGACGAACATCCAGATCCTCATCATTTACTTCGGAAATCTCAACCTTTTCTACTACTCTGTCCTGAACATACATATGATTGATACGTGCACGCTGATTTTCTGTCGGAACAACATCCTCATGCTCTGCAGCACCGCCAAACACCTCAGCTACAGCATCCAAATAACCAAAACCGTAAAGGCCCTCGGATGGCATCATGAAGTGACCCTCGCCATACTCATTCCAGTTGTCCAAAAGTACCATTTTGGATCCCAAAGTATCCTGATCCAAAGCAGGCATGAAATCTTCCTTAATCCATCTAAGTAATTCCGTGTAATCCTCGATAGTACAATAACCGCCGGAACCCATGGAACGTTCCCAAGCTTCGTCGGTACGGCCCATACTTGCTACAGGGATAATGCCTGCCTGACCGCCTGCTGCATCCGCATTTGCATCGAAGGATACCAAGGCATTTTCCTGATATGCAATATTGGAGGAGCTCATACCCCAGCTGTATGCATATTGGCCGTCAAAGCCTGCCGCCTCTACATTAGCGATATCATTAGAGGAGCTGTTAGACATAATGATATAACAGCCGTCAAAGCCTGCATCCATACAAGCCTGTCTTAAATAATCCAATTCTGCTTTTACACCTTCTGCAGTATTGCCGAAATAGCTCATCAGCTTACTTACAGCGTACATACCTACCACAGGCTTATTGTCGATAACCAGATACCTGTCATCTTTAAAGTACTGTTCAATCCAGTATGGAACTACGTTCTCTCTAAAGTCCTCGGATCCGGAAACCGGACCGCCGTTACACTCCCAGGTGATGGCAAACTTCATCATATCACTGTACTTAGCGTTAAAATAACCCTCATGCAGTGCGGTACCGTTTCTGTTTGCCTTAATAGGTGCATCCTGACCGCTCTGGGAACGATACCAACAGAACAGTTCAAAATCAATACCATGCTCAACCTTATACAAAAGCTCCCAGTCCGCAGTTTCTGCGCTGGTTTCATCATAGAAGCCCAGTACAGGGGTTCTGTCCGGCCAGTTGGATATCCAGTCCCAACCAAAGTGAGTACCTTCTACCCACAGATTACAGCTCTGCAGACCAACCAACGGTGCGCCCTCTTCTTTTACTGCTGCCTGAGGTTCCGGAACATAATCCTCCGGATAAGGAATCCAGTCCTTAAGCAGAATATCATCTAACCATGCAATGCCGCCCTCGGTCTTAAAGGTAATCTTTGTAAATTTCTTGAAAGGTAGCTTAATGCCTGCTGCCTTCTCTTTGTGGTTCAAATAAAGTACGCCGCCTTCATCGGTATCCTTTACCATCACATGGTACCACATATTGTCCAGACAATCATACAATGCCACAAAACTGTCACCGTCATAATAGCCAAACTGTCCGTCCTTGGTAGCTACGGTAAAGGTCTTACCTTTTTCATCCTCTAAAATCATAGCTACTTCGCTTGCAGCACCTTCCGTTGGAAGCAACAGCTGGTACTCCAGCCAGAAGCCATCCTGTTCATAAGTTACATCCTTGCTCAGACTTGCACCATCAGCCAGCACTGCATGATAGTAGTCAGGACCCTGTGTACCCTGCATCCACATCGTAGAAACATCACCGGTTACGGTCCAATCCTGAGGCACGTAACTGTCGGCATTTAAAAACTTTTCATTCAGATAGTAACCGGTATAAATGCGGATAGTACCCAGTGTCAGGGCACCTGTACCTGTTTCGGATGTCTTTACATAGATCTGATCCAAAGAGGTACAAGCATTTAAAAATGCTGCATTCTCAGCCACCAATACACCGTCAGCCATCAGACTGTATGTACCGTTTGCCGGACTGATTTCCAGCTTCAGTGTGATGAAACGTTCCTGATCCAATGCCCCCACGGCAATGTTGCCTTCTGCGGTAACCAGTTCCAAAGTGCTTCCGTTCTGATAGAAGCTGATTGCGGTCACATCACCGCTTCTCATATCTATGCTGCTTCCATCCAGTGTGGCATCAGACTGTACCAGAAATTCCCATACAAAATCCTCGGAAAGTGCATTGAACTCTCTGCGTCCTTCGGCGGTAACATACTCACTGCTGTCTGTATATGTAGCGCCTCCTCTGTCTCTGGACATCAGTGCTGTCGGACTGTAATCGTCCCAGCTGCTGTAGCCTTTTTCACTCCATTCATTTGGGCTGACCATAATAAAGTCATCAAAGACCACATAGTAGCCCGCTTCCTCAGGTGCATTGGCGTACTTGCCATTGTTCTTTAACGCCACTACTGCTATAATGGCGATTACAGCAACCAGCGCAACCGCTGCAGCTGCAACTAACGCATTTTTTTTGCGTCCTTTAGAAGATTGCTTCTCTTCCATTTGTATCTCCTCCTTTTTCTTTATAGCCTGTATGTATATCCTGCAGAATCTTCTGCAGGTGGCTGTCTTATTAGCACAGTGCAGACACTTTCCTTCGCACTCAAATAGTAACCGCATGTTACTTTTTTGTTAAAATTCTTGTTACATCCTCGGTAGTACCTGTCACCCAAACGGTTCCTTCACTAAATGGCATATCCGGTGGGATATTAACAATAGTCTCTTTCCCTTCCGCCTCATAGGCAATCACATTCACTCCATATTCTCGACGGAAGTCCAACTGACGCAGATTTTGACCTATCCACTCCTTCTTTACAGCAATTTCTACCATACTGATGCGATCTGACAATTCGTAAAAATCCAAAAAATTGCCGTTCATCAGATTACGTGCAATACGTACACCACTCTCCTTTTCCGGTACGATTACTTTGTCTGCCCCTACCTTAGTCAAAATCTTGGCATGCATTTCATCCATTGCCTTGGCAATGACATATTTTGCACCATTCTCCTTTGCAGAAATCGTTGCCAGAATAGAAGCATCCATGCTGCGAGTCATTGCTACCACTACAGCATCCATATTACCAAGCCCCAAAGCTGCTACAGTATCGGCATCGGTTATATCAGCCTTTACTGCATGGGTTACATGCTCAGCAATAGAGCGCACACGTTCCTCATTTGCGTCAATAGCCAGTACGTCTGCACCGCTGCGGGCAAGTTCTTTTGCTACTGCAGAACCAAAGCGTCCCATTCCAATTACAGCATATGAATTTATATTTTTCATTTACAACCTCCTTAACCCACAGTAATATTTTCTTCCGGGAATTCAATGGCCCCTTTATTTTTGTGGCTGATATTGTTTAAAGCAATAACCAGGGAAATAGGACCGGTACGTCCCAAATACATGCAAATTATGATAATGATTCTGCCAACAGTATTTAATCCCGCAGTTACATTTCTGGTAAGCCCTACCGTACCTATAGCGCTGAATACCTCGTAAGTCAAATCCATAAAATCCCCATTACAGAAGGTCAGCATCAAAATCAAAGCAATCAAAGCAGCCAGCATACTAATCAAAGCTACAGATAAAGCCTTGCGAACAATAGCAGGATTTAACTTGCGTCGAAATACAGAAGTATAATCACGCCCTTTTATAGTAGACCACACAGCCACAAATAATGTTGCTGCAGTAGTGGTTTTAATACCGCCCGCTGTACCTACCGGTGAACCACCGATAAACATAAATAACAAACAGATAAACGCTGTACTATTATATAGACCCTTTTGGGAAATAGTGGCAAAGCCTGCTGTTCGTAACGTAACTGACTGAAAAAGTGCCGCCTGAAGCTTGACTGGAATACTGAGATTTCCTAAAGTTTCGGGATTATTCCACTCCAGCAACAATATAACCGCAAATCCCACCAAAATCAGCCCCATCGTAGTATAAAGGACTATTTTACTGTGCAGTCTAAGCTTGTGCCAAATATAGCGCCTGTGTATCTCTCCTGTCCTATACTCCTTTAGTACTTTAATTATATCCCACCAAACAATAAACCCGATACCACCCATAATAATCAGTGCCATGGTAGTAAAATTCACAATGGGATTACCTACATAGTTGATCAGAGACACCGGACCTAAAATATCAATACCTGCATTACAAAAAGCCGAAACTGCATGAAATACAGACACCCAGATGCCCTTAACACCCATTTCAGGTACAAACGCAAACATGTAAAACAATGCACCAACGCCTTCTATGCAAAGAGTACCCCCAAATACCTTCTTAATAAACTTAATCAGTCCGGACATGGTATCCAGATTCAGCGCATCCTCTAACAAAATACGCTGCTTCAAGCCGATTTTCTGACCTAACAACATCAAAATATATGTGCTGAGTGTTACAACGCCCAAACCGCCTATCTGAATCAAAAATAAAATAACCACATGCCCCACCGTACTCCAGTACGCAAAGGTATCCACTACTACCAAGCCTGTAACACAAACCGAAGTGGTAGCTGTAAAAAATGCCGTCAAAAAAGGTGTATATATACCGTCACTGGAACAAATTGGCAGCATCAGCAAAAAAGTCCCAACTAAAATTGCCGCAAGGAAACTCAGCATAATCACTTGCGTAGTGGAGAGTTCTTTTCCTTGTTCCTTTATCGCATCCATCTTACGAATCATTATATTTCCCCGAAGCTGTAATGCGGTCATTACCGCCTTATTTTTATTTTCCATAATATCTCTTACTTAGTTTTTAAAGCTATGGATCGGAGCCGGTATTCTACCGCCTCGATTTACAAATGCATCACAGGAGAACCTGTTCACAGGCATGATCGGTGCATAACCAAGCAAACCGCCGAATTCCACAGTCTCTCCTACCCCCTTGCCTACTACCGGTATCAGACGTACCGCAGTGGTTTTCTGATTGATCATGCCAATAGCCATTTCATCTGCAATAATGCCGGAAAGAGTGGTTGCCTTGGTATCTCCCGGCACTGCAATCATATCCAGACCCACGCTGCATACACAGGTCATAGCTTCCAGTTTCTCTAAGGTCAAAGCTCCTGCCACAACCGCATCAATCATGCCCTGGTCCTCACTGACCGGAATAAATGCGCCGCTCAACCCGCCTACATAAGAAGACGCCATAACGCCGCCCTTCTTTACCTGATCATTTAAAAGAGCGAGGGCTGCCGTAGTGCCCGGAGCACCTGCGTATTCCAGACCGATTTCACACAAAATATCTGCCACAGAATCTCCCACTGCAGGAGTCGGTGCCAAAGACAAATCCACAATACCGAACGGTACACCCAGCTTGTCGCTTGCTTCCTTGGCAACTAACTGGCCCACACGGGTTACCTTAAAGGCAGTTTTCTTGATGGTCTCGCAAAGTACTTCGAAGCTTTCCCCGCGCACCTTTTCCAAAGCCTTCTTTACTACGCCCGGTCCGGAAACACCTACATTAATAATACGGTCAGCTTCTGTCACGCCATGGAACGCGCCTGCCATAAAAGGATTGTCATCCGGTGCATTACAAAATACTACTAACTTGGCACAACCGAGAGAATCGCTGTCCCTGGTGTATTCCGCTGTTTCCTTAATCACTTCGCCCATCAGCTTCACCGCATTCATATTAATACCGGTCTTGGTAGAGCCTACATTGACAGAACTGCACACTCTTTCCGTACAGGAAAGCGCCTGCGGAATAGAACGAATCAACATCTCCTCTGCAGGAGTCATGCCCTTACTTACTAACGCAGAATAACCGCCGATAAAATTTACTCCAACCTCCTTGGCCACCCGGTCCAAAGTCTGTGCAATACTTACAAAATCCTCTGCACTCTTACAGGCAGCACCACCTACCAATGCAATCGGAGTCACGCTGATACGCTTATTTACAATAGGAATACCGTATTCCCGGCTAATCTCCTCGCCTACTGCCACCAAATCCTTGGCAGACTCATATATTTTATGATAAATCTTCTCATTCAAAAGCTTCAAATCAGAATCAATACAGTCCAAAAGGCTGATACCCATGGTAATAGTGCGGACATCCAGCATCTCCTTCTGAATCATGTCATTGGTTTCTGTTACTTCCATTATGTTAATCATGTTAAAACCCTCTGTTCTTATATCCTATGCATACTGTCAAAAATTTCTTCCATCTGGCATCTGATTGAAACCCCGATCTCCTGGCCCAGTTCATCCAAATCTGTAACTACCTGGCCAAACGCCTTTTCCGTACCGGAGATATCCACAATCATCATCATGTTAAAATACCCTTGAACAATCGTCTGGGAGATATCTAAAATATTAATCTTCTCCGCTGCCAAATATGTACATACCTTTGCAATAATACCAACTGTATCCTTGCCAACTACTGTAATAATCGCCTTTTTCATATCATTACCGCCCTTTCGCTACTGATAGTATTTTGTGCAGAAACAAAGCGGATAGCCCGCCCTGAACTCACGAAACGTCTCATTTCCCGAGACGCTTAACTGCTTTCACTCTATAATATACTAAAGTTCTCCTCTTGTCAAAGGTTATCCACTACTCTGATAACAAATCAAAACTATCCTAATGGAAAATAAAGTAGTACCAACGTAATATTCATCCAATGCTCCGGTCCATACATATAAATAACCTCTTTATACAGCATACTTTGAAAATCTCCATAGTCATGATGCATAAAGAGGTTATGAATACTTTAAATATTAATTTGAAAAGTGCTTCGTTTTAAAACTGAGCAACGTCCTTCATAGAGAAGCTGATTCTGCCCATCTTGTCCTTACCGAGACAAACTACGGTTACATTATCGCCAAGTGTCAGAACATCTTCTACATGGTTGATTATTTCCTTACTAATCTTGGAAATATGAACCTTACCTTCCTTGCCGGGAGCAAATTCGATGAATGCGCCGAATTCCTTAATGCTTACTACCTTGCCCTTGAAAATCTGGCCTTCTTCGAAATCTGTAACGATAGTCTGAATCATGTCTACAGCACTTGCCATCATTGCAGCGTCTGTACCGCATACGGAAACCATACCGTCGTCTGTAATGTCAATCTTAACGCCTGTACGAGCGATGATTTCATTAATAGTCTTACCGCGCTGACCTACTACTTCACCAATCTTGTCCGGGTCAATCTGGATAGAAATGATCTTTGGAGCGTACTTGCCAACTTCCGGTCTTGGAGCAGAAATTGCAGGAAGCATAACTTCGTCTAAAATATACATTCTTGCTTCACGTGTTCTGCGGATAGCTTCCTCAACGATTGGTCTGGTCAGACCGTGAATCTTAATATCCATCTGAATAGCTGTGATACCATCCTTAGTACCTGCTACCTTAAAGTCCATATCGCCGAAGAAATCTTCCAGACCCTGAATATCAGTTAATACCAGATAATCATCATCTGTGTCACCTGTTACAAGACCGCAGGAAATACCTGCTACCGGCTTCTTAATCGGTACACCGGCTGCCATAAGGGACATGGTAGATGCACAAACAGATGCCTGAGAGGTAGAACCGTTGGATTCAAATGTCTCAGATACAGTTCTGATTGCATATGGGAATTCCTCCTCTGTAGGTAATACAGGAACCAGTGCCTTCTCAGCCAAAGCACCGTGACCGATTTCACGACGTCCCGGACCGCGGCTAACCTTGGTCTCGCCTACGGAATATGCAGGGAAATTATAATGGTGCATATATCTCTTGGATACTTCATTGTCATCCAAACCGTCTAACTTCTGTGCTTCGGATAAAGGAGCCAGAGTAGTAATCGTACAAATCTGAGTCTGTCCACGTGTAAACATTGCAGAACCGTGTACTCTAGGAATTAAGTCAACTTCTGCAGCCAAAGGACGAATCTGTGTGATCGCACGGCCATCCGGACGCTTGTGATCCTTTAAAATCATCTTACGAACAGTCTTCTTCTGATACTGATAAAGTGCTTCCGGAATCAGAGCTAACCACTCTTCATTATCAGCAAATGCTTCTTCCAATCTGTCTCTGATGACACGAAGATTTTCTTCACGAACCTGCTTTACATCGGTAAATACAGCTTCTTCCATTTCTAAAGGTGTAACTACTTCCTTCATAGCATCAAACAGTTCTGCAGGAATAGCACAGCTTGTATACTCGTGCTTGGTCTTGCCAACCTCTGCTACCATATCGTTGATGAAAGCAATGATAGTCTGGTTGATGTCATGAGCCATATAAATAGCCTCGATCATCTTGTCCTCCGGTACTTCGTTTGCACCGGCTTCAATCATAATAACCTTCTCAGAAGTAGAAGCTACTGTTAAATTCAAATCACCATTCTTCCACTGCTCCTGATTTGGATTGATAATAAATTCACCATCAACAAGACCTACCTGTGTCATAGCACAAGGACCGTCAAAAGGAATATCAGAAATGCAGGTAGCAATTGCTGAACCAAGCATTGCTGTAAGCTCCGGACGACACTCCGGATCCACACTCATAACCATATTGTTAAGGGTTACGTCATTACGGTAATCCTTTGGGAATAAAGGACGCATCGGTCTGTCAATAACACGGCTTGTTAAAACTGCGTTCTCACTTGCCTTACCCTCGCGCTTATTAAAGCCTCCCGGAATCTTACCAACTGCGTACATTTTCTCTTCGTACTCCACGCTTAACGGGAAGAAATCAATACCGTCACGTGGCTTTTCAGATGCTGTTGCTGTAGATAAAACAGTGGTATCTCCATACATTACCAATGCACATCCGTTTGCCTGAGCACCTACACGGCCAACATCTACTCTTAAAGTTCTGCCAGCCAGTTCCATTGTAAAACTTTTAAACATAAAAACCTCCATATCGCAATGCTGCGACTCTCTCCTGGGCTTAGGGCCTGTCCCGTAAGCCAAATATATATCATCTGTCCTGCCAAAGCCTGACAGCTGTTACCTGATGAAACAATGGGAAGCCTGCCCTGCAGGCATATGTGCAGCTGCATCACTGCCTCCCAAAGCTTGTCCCGCACCTAATTCGCATATCAATCCGATTGCGAAAAATAGGCGGAACGTTACGGGACGCTCCGCCTAAATAAAAAACATTATTTTCTGAGACCTAACTTCTCAATTAAAGCACGGTATCTTTCAATATCTGTCTTCTTTAAATAGTCTAAGAGACCACGTCTCTGACCAACTAACTTGTACATACCACGTCTGGAGTGATGATCCTTCTTATTGCTCTTTAAGTGCTCAGTTAACTCCTGAATACGTGCTGTTAAAACAGCTACCTGAACTTCCGGTGAACCTGTGTCACCAGGTGTTCTTGCATATTCGTTAATGATCGCGGTTTTCTTTTCCTTAGAAATCATGATAAAATCCTCCTTAATATTTATAATCGCCTGTAACTAAGTGTAGGTCGGAGTGTCCTTGCACTGAGCCACGGCTATACTCAACTAATACACAATACCACAAGTCTGTGCATTTGTAAAGAGTTTTTGTAATTTTTTTATAATAATCAGAATTATTCGTTAATAGAAACCTTGCTTTTGCTGCAGGCCCTATTCCTGCTTAATCCTCCAGTAATCTGCAGGCCTTCACCGGGGTTCTGTAATAGGCATTGGATACGATAATACCGGTCTTCTCGTCATTTGCATGTACAATCTGTCCGTCGCCGATGTAAATAGCTACATGGCTGATGGTACTCTTGCTGTTGCCGTAGAATAATAAATCGCCCGGCAGTGCATCCTTGTAGGAAATCTCTGTTCCGTAATTGGACTGGGAACGGGAATAATGCGGCAGCTTAATACCGTAATTTTTGTACACGCTTAATACAAAACCGGAACAGTCTGCTCCCTTTGTAAGGCTGGTGCCGCCCCATACGTACGGATTGCCTACAAACTGAAGTGCATATTCACACAAGTCCACACGCACATCACTGACATCCATACCGTACTTAAACTGAGATAAGGTAACTGCTGTATTCAGGCCTTCCTTTACCTCAACGTATTCTTCTTTGACATAAACCTCATCGGTATTGAGTACACACTTCACCCAGCCGTCTGCCACTTCGATTACTTCCAGCTCATGGCCCTTTGCCACCTTGGTAATAATCTCGGCGTCTTCACTGGCACCTGCACGTACATTCAGGCCATCTGCCTGAACCACTGCTCTGGTGTATGCAAGCTCCATGCCTAAAACCTTGGCTTCGATTCCGGTAATGATGAATTCAGCGCTGACATAGCCCTCTACCTCACCGGAGGTGATATGATACCAGCCGTCTACTTCCTCCAAAATCTCACAGGCAGCGTTATTGTACATCTTGCCTACGATGGCACCGCTTGTACTCGGCTCCTCGCGCACATTCAGGTTGCCTTCGCTCAGATTAGCAATGCCCAGCTCATCATAGCCCCAGGAGGAGCTCACGCTGGCATCTTTGTATTCTAAATACTTGCTGGCATCCATCACTTCATTGGTAACTGCTGCAATACCTACGTTACTAATCAAGCTGTTCATGGAAAAATCTGCTGCCTGCGCAGTCACACTCTGACTGCCCACAAGATATAAGGTAAATCCTAATAATAATAGTTTTTTGTATGTCATAATTGCTCCATTAAATATAATTGCTTTTGTGAAATTTATTACAAATTTATTACACCCAACGAAGCCATTATAACAACTCCATAACATTCTGTCAACCTATTTCTGATGTTTTGTAACAGTTTACATACGATTTAATATTTTCTGAGACCAAAAACCTCTGCCCAGGGACATATCCTTTTGCATTTGTACTTTTAATGCCTCCAGACTTTCAAACTTCTGCTCCGGGCGAAGATACTCATAGAATTCCACCACGATTTCCTTTCCGTACAAATCGCCGTGGAAATCATACAGATAGCTTTCGCTTAATATCTCCTCCTCAGCGGATGCAACTGTAGGCTTCTTCCCTACATTGGTAATGCTGTCATAACAGCCATCTTCTGTAATCACTCTGGTAAAATATACACCAAATGGCGGAAGAACCTTATTTTTCGGCCATTCCACATTAGCCGTAGGCATATCTAACAGACTGCCGCCCAGTTGTCTGCCGTGTATAACCTCACCGCGTACCGAAAACGCACGGTTCATCAGGCGGTTAGCTCTTGAAATATTTCCTGCATTTACTGCCTTACGTATGACCGTAGAACTGATTTCCTCCCCGGAAGCTTCCTCAGAAAATACATAATTTACCAAAAGCTTCTCAAGAATTTCCACGTCATATCCACAGTCTTTGCTGTATTTTTTTAACAGCCTGCTGTCCCCCAGCCCCTTATATCCGAAGGTGATATCTTCTCCGGCAATTAACTTTTTACAAAAAAGCTGTTTCTGTAACATTTCCGTAACAAATTCCTCTGCAGAAATTGCAGCGGTCTGCATATTCATAGGAAACTCCACAAGCACGTCCACACCCATGGCCTCAAAAATCTCTCGTTTCTCCTGAAGAGTACACAATTCTCTGTATGTATCTCCGTCACATAAAAACAGACTGACCGGAGACCTGTCAAAGGTAAAAACAACAGCCTTAAGGCCTTTTTTCTTCTGCTCCAGAAGTCTGTCAATTAACAGCTGATGTCCTATGTGCAGCCCGTCGAACTTACCGATGACAACTGCTGTGGACTCCTCCATTTGAAAATCTATTGTTCCTGAAATAATTTCCATATCAAATTCCTATAAAAACATTTTTATCGGCTTAAATTTATTTTCTTTGGCAGCATACTGAAAGATTCCGTAAAAACGTTCTCCGCCATACATGCGCACTTCTGCACCATCCTTAAAGTAAGGAGGCTTTTCTAACATATTGGGATATAGCGTATTGCCGTTATCAAGCAGTCGGCAAAACTCTGTCTTAGCATATACTGCCGGCAAATGTGCAAAGACTCTGTCCGGAGAAAGCACTACCTCTGCAAGTTCTCCTGCATCACGCTTCTCTTCCAGTTCACGCAAAGTAATGGCTTCCTCGATACCAAAAGCACCCACACGGGTACGAAGCAGGCTTTTCATGGCTGCAAAGCATCCCAGTTTTTCGCCGATATCATTACAAAGTGTACGTATATAAGTGCCCTTGGAGCATACCACCCGAAGCTTAACCACCGGAAGCTCCATGGAAATAATTTCTATTTCATGAAAGCATACAGGTCTGGCCTTACGTTCCACTTCTATGCCCTCTCTGGCCAGCTCATAAAGCTTTTTGCCGTTTACTTTAAGGGCAGAATACATCGGCGGAACCTGCATGTATTCCCCAACAAAGCTCCTAACAGCTTCTGCCACCTCTTCACAGGTAACCTCCACCGGAGCGTTCTTTATCACCTTGCCGGAGATATCCTGGGTGTCCGTTGCAATGCCCAGAATCAATTCTGCAACATATTCCTTATCGTGGTCAGCCAAAAGCTCCACCAGCTTGGTACCGTTACCGACGCATACCGGCAGTACCCCGGTGGCATCCGGGTCCAAGGTACCGGTATGTCCGATTTTTTTGATTTTCAGAATACCACGCATTTTGGCCACTACATCAAAAGAAGTAAAACCGGCTTCTTTATATATATTAATAATTCCATTCATATGTCTACCTATAATTGATTGGATATTTCTTTTGTCAGCAACTCCATTACCTCTTCCGGACTGCCCTTTACGGTGCAGCCGGCTGCTCTCACATGACCGCCGCCGCCAAAAGCACAGGCAATCACTGTGGCATCTACCCTATCAGAGGTCCGCAGACTGACCTTAAACAGACCGCTTTCTATTTCATACAAAAATACTGCACAGTCCACACCCCGTACGCTCTTTAAGCGATTGATAATCCCGTTAAAGTCATTCGCATGGGCCTGCAGACGGGTCATATCCTCCAATGTCATAACACCGGCCAGACATCTGCCTTCCAGATACATCCGGCTTCGCTGTACCACATCTGCCATAATCTTCGTCTGCTTGTAGCTTTTTTCGTAAAAGCTTTCCTGTATCAGATTGGCAAAATCAATATCATACTGAATCAGCTTAGCCGCAATATTCAATGTACTCGGCTTCGTGTTGGAAAACTGAAATACACCGGTATCATGTATGATACCGATATAAATAGCCTTGGCCATATCGTTATCTAAAGCTTCCTCCGGAATGATATTATAAATAAGCTCTGCACAGGAGCCGATTTCCGGCTGTATATAATTCACATCACTGCTGCCCGGATTGGTAATGTGATGGTCAATATTTATTTTCTTATCTGCACAGTCATATAAAGGCTGTGCATCCCCCAGCCGGTCCGGGGTCGTATCCAGACAAAAGAACACATCATAGTGCTCTTTGGCAGTAAAACCGAAATCAATATCCTCCACACCGAGCATGTGATGGTAAGCCTTGGCAGACTCTTCTAAGTATACGGTAATGTCTGCCTCAGGCAGTATCTTTTTTAAATACATATACAATGCCATGCAGGAGCCTACACAGTCACCATCCGGTCTTGTGTGGCCGCTGATGCCGATTACTTTGGCTCCACTACATTCCTGCAACAGATTTATCATGCTTACTCTTCCTCACTTGATTCTTCATCACTTCTGTCCGGAATCTGGGCAATCACTTCGTCGATTTTCGCAGACATAGCCACACCGTACTCAATAGACTGGTCCATAATAAACGTAATTTCCGGGGTATTTCTGAGATTTAAATTTCTGGCAAGCTTTGTTCTTACAAAACCGGCAGCACTTTTCAGACCTGCCAGAGTTTCCTTGCAAGCCTCTTCATTTCCCAGCACACTAATATATGCCTTACAGGTCTTTAAATCCGGTGCCACCTGCACAGCCACAACGCTTGTCAGCGGAGATATGCGCGGATCTTTTATCTCGCCGCGGATGATTTCAGCCAGCTCGCGCTGCACTTCGCCGTTGATGCGGGTATTTTTCATACTATTCTTTCTCATGGGGCTTCCTTTCATTATTTATTCATACTTTTTATATTTTTCGTTGCACACATAAAATTATGCAGGGTAATTTAGAGCTGCTGTAAAACGTAAAGTTAATAGCCCTATCAAGAGGATTTTTACTTTCATTTTACAGCAGTCTATTATCATATTACATTTTTACAAATTTTGTGTGTTTTTATCTCGGTACTTCTACCATCGTATATGCTTCTACGATGTCAAATTCCTTCATTTGGTCAAAGCCTTCAAATACAAGGCCGCATTCGAAGCCTGCTCTTACTTCTTTTACGTCATCCTTGAAGCGCTTCAGGCTTGCTAACTCGCCTTCGAAAATCTGCTCGCCTTCTCTGGTGATACGAACCTTGCAGCCTCTCTGGAATACGCCGTCCAGTACGTAGGAACCGGCAATATTACCTACAGCGCTTGCCTTAAAGATCTGGCGAACTTCTGCATGGCCTAATACCTTTTCTTCGAAGATTGGGTCTAACATACCCTTCATCGCTTTTTCGATATCCTCGATTGCCTGATAAATAACTCTGTAAAGCTTGATTTCTACGCCTTCACGCTCTGCGGTAGTCTTAGCTGTAGCGTCCGGTCTGGAGTTGAAGCCGATGATAATCGCATTGGATGCGGAAGCCAGTACAACGTCGGATTCATTGATGAGACCAACGCCGCCGTGGATACATTTTACAACTACTTCTTCATTAGACAGCTTGGATAAGGACTGCTTTACAGCCTCTACAGAACCCTGTACGTCTGCCTTTACGATAATATTTAATTCCTTCAGATTGCCTTCCTGAATCTTGCCGAATAAATCGTCTAAACTCATGCGCTTCTTGGTTTCTTCCAACATACGTGCCTTGTATTCAGCCATGTAGGTTTCTGCATAGGTCTTGGCAGTCTTGTCACTGTCATGGGACAGGAATACTTCACCTGCTTCCGGCACATCGGAAAGACCCAAAATCTCTACAGGAGTGGACGGACCAGCTTCCTTTACGCGGCGGCCCTTGTCATCAATCATAGCACGTACTTTACCGTAGCAGGCACCTGCGGAAATAAAGTCACCTACATGTAAGGTACCCTTCTGAACCAGTACAGTAGCAACCGGACCGCGGCCCTTGTCTAACTGTGCTTCGATGACAAGACCTCTTGCCTGACGCTTTGGATTTGCTTTTAATTCCAATACATCTGCCGTTAACAGAATCATATCCAATAAGTCTTCGATACCGTCGCCTCTCTTTGCAGAAACAGGGCAGAATACAGTACTGCCGCCCCAGTCTTCTGCAACCAGCTCGTATTCAGTAAGTTCCTGCTTTACTCGCTCGATATTGGCAGCCGGCTTATCGATTTTATTTACGGCAACGATGATTTCAATACCTGCAGCCTTTGCATGGTTGATTGCTTCTACAGTCTGTGGCATTACACCGTCATCTGCAGCTACTACCAGAATGGCAATATCTGTCGCATTGGCACCACGCATACGCATAGCCGTAAATGCTTCATGACCCGGTGTATCAAGGAAGGTTACCTTCTCGCCGCTCTGTGTGGTAACGGTGTAAGCACCGATGTGCTGGGTAATACCGCCTGCTTCTTTGTCGGTAACGTGTGTCTTACGGATAGCATCCAAAAGGGAAGTCTTACCGTGGTCAACGTGACCCATTACACAGATAACAGGAGGACGTTTTACCAATACTTCTTCGCCTTCCTCTTCTTCCTTCAGAAGTTCTTCGATTACGTCAACCATAACCTCTTTCTCGCAAAGAATCTCGTAATCCATTGCGATTTCTTCCGCTTCTTCGTAGCTTAATTCGTGGTTTACGGTAACAATCTTGCCCTGCATAAAGAGCTTCTTAATGATTGCGGACGGCTGCATCTTCATCTTATCAGCCAGGTCCTTGATGGTAATCACATCCGGAAGCTGGATAACCTTAATCTGTTCTTCAACAACCTCTACCTTCTTTTCAGGTTTAATAAATTTGCCGGCTTTATTATTATTTCTGCCCTTAATATTGGTGTTTTCTTCATCAAAAATATAGTCTTTTTTGTTACGCTCTTTTTCTTTGCCGGTGGTACGACGCTCATCACGCTTATTATCCTTTGCCGGAGCCACATCGCCAAAGCCGCCTGCATTACGGTTCTGACCGCCCTGTTTCTTGGCACCGCCCTGACCGGGTCTTGTCTGTCTTACTTCATCCTTATCCTTGTCATACATGGCTTTGTCACCGTAACCGCCCTGCTGACGATTGTTGTAGCCGCCCTGACGATTGTCACCACGGTTGTCATTTCTGCGTTCGCCATTATAGCCACCCTGGCGGTTCTCGCCGCGGTTATCATTTCTGCGTTCGCCGTTGTAGCCACCCTGACGGTTCTCACCGCGATTATCATTTCTGCGCTCGCCGTTATATCCGCCCTGACGGTTCTCACCGCGGTTATCGTTTCTGCGTTCACCGTTATATCCACCCTGACGGTTCTCACCGCGGTTATCG
>JAFTXF010000025.1 GCA_017461685.1 Lachnospiraceae bacterium | reverse complement strand
ACCCGAATATAACTGTGTAGGCCACACTGACCCACGCTATACTTTTTATCCGATTTTGCCACTTATCTACCTTCATATCCTATTCCTTTTCGGTTATATAACCTATTCCTCCTTCGTTACATACGTCGGTACCATCTGCTTCACAAGTGCTCTGATATCCTCCGGCTCCTGCTCCACATATTCTGAAAGCTCTCTAAGTTCACTCATAAACTTTTCTTCATCCATCTGAATCGGTTTGCCAATGCTAATCATGTGATTCGCAGTCTGCTGCATGCCCTCTTCCTCCATCAGACGTTCCTCATACATCTTTTCTCCCGGTCTTAAGCCGGTAAATTTGATTTCGATGTCCTCGTCCACTTTATATCCTGAGAGCTTGATTAAATTCTCTGCCAAATCGACAATTCTCACAGGTTCTCCCATGTCCAGCACAAAAATCTCTCCACCCTTTGCATAGGCACCTGCCTGCAGCACCAAAGATACTGCCTCCGGTATGGTCATAAAATACCGGATAATATTGGGGTCTGTCACTGTCACCGGACCGCCCTCAGCAATCTGCTTTTTGAACAGCGGAATCACACTGCCGTTGCTGCCCAGCACATTACCGAAACGGACTGCCACAAATTCGGTCTCGGAGTGATTATTGTAGGTTTGGATAATCATCTCACAGATACGCTTCGTGGCCCCCATGATATTGGTAGGGTTCACCGCTTTATCAGTGGAAATCATGACAAAACGCTTTACTTTATACTTATCTGCAGCCTGTACCACCTTCCAGGTACCTAAAACATTATTTTTCACAGCCTCATTAGGGCTGGTCTCCATCAAAGGCACATGCTTGTGGGCTGCTGCATGATATACAACCTCCGGTCTGTACTTGTCGAATATGTCCTGAATACGTTGGGTATTGCGCACAGAGGCAATCAAAACGACCAGGTCCAGCTCCGGATATTTCCTGATTAACTCCTGCTGAATCTCGTATGCACTGTTCTCATAGATATCCAGAATTAATAACTGCTTGGGATTGTGTCCTGCAATCTGCCTGCACAACTCGCTTCCGATAGAACCACCGCCGCCGGTAACCAAAACCACCTTGCCGCTGACATACCCCATAATCTCATCGATATTAATATTTACAGGCTCTCGGCCCAATAAGTCCTCGATTTCTACTTCCCGCAGCTTGGAGATTGCCACCTCACCATTGATGAACTGATAGCTTCCCGGTACAGACCTTAGCTTACAACCGGTCTCCTTACAAATATCTATAAATTCCTTCTTCACCCTGGCACCGGAAGAAGGTATGGCAAAGATAATCTCATCAATTGCATATTCATCCACTGCAGATGCTATACAGTCACGGCCGCCCACAATAGGAATACCCCTCAGATACTTGCCGTGGCAGCCTGTACCATCGTCAATAATACACTTGACATTCAGATTGATATACTGGCTGCTTTCGATTTCCTTTAAAATCGCATTACCGGCAGCACCAGCACCAATCAGCATGACATTCACGCCTGCCTTATGCCCCATAGCACGTCGTTTCGCATTAATGAGCCGCAAAATACGATAACTAAAACGAATGGTACAGGTACAGCAGGCCAATAAAAACCAGAAAAGCACATAGTAGCTTCTCGGCATATAATATCCGGATATTTCACACAAAGCAAAATGAGTAATTGCCGTTGTAGCTGTTGCAAAAATAATATTTAACAGCTCTGTTGCACTGGCATATCTCCACACACTTTTGTAAAGCTTCCACCCCAAATAAACCAACAGGGTAATTAAGATGTTCCACAGAACCATATGCCCCCAATTCAGCAAAAAAATCCTGTCTATGCTTCTGAATTTAAAGTCATAGCGAATATATAATGCTGCAAAGGACGCCACCATAACCGACACACTATCCAACAACACCAACGCAATAATTCTGTGCGCCGGTATTTTCAAAAAACTTCTCTGCTGATTCATCCGATTCCCTTCCTTAAAATATCTATCAATTTTTTATTAGATGTTGGGGCAAAAGATGCCTTATGGATTGTTACGTGCTTTGCACTCCCACAATTCTGGTATCTATATTATTATAAAACAAAATTGTTATCATTTTATTTTAACAAATATAAATTCTTGTTGCAATCCCTTTGCGGCAGTTCATAAATTTATAATATTTACACATATGTCAAGACATCCTGCCGCCATGAAGAATACCCTTATTTTTACCGACAATCTGCATAAATATAACTCTCTTTTATCTGCATACTTTCTTGTACACTAACAAATTATTATATTCCTCCTGACTTATAAACACAAGCCTTTTCCCGGAATATCCCGCAAATAAAAATGACTGATAAATTATCAGACTTGCAATTTTCTTTACAAAGATGTTGGGGCAAAAGATGCCTTACGGATTGTTACGTGCTTCGCACTCCCACAATCCTGCCATCTTATAAACAGTGGGCTTTCTATTTGAAGAAGGATTGCTGACAAAAACTATGCCGCTGCATTCAGAGATTTTATTGGTTATCAGAGATTTCGAATCGCCTATGGCACGAAATCTGCACCCCGTTTTCTGAATTACAGCGGCTTGTTTTTTGTCAGCAATCCTTCTACGCACAGAAAACCCACTGCTTTGTAAAGGATATTGCGAGTTCTGCTCTGAGGCAGAATAATAACTTCCCACCTGACCGGAACTTAGTAATTATTTTTGTTTTTTCTTTGCACATTTCACTACCAGACCAGACAATGCCAACAGTGCAATGGAGTTCGGAAGTACCATCAGCTGATTAAACATATCGGTCAATTCCCATACCAAATCGTTGGACAAAACAGAACCGAGGAAAATAAATATAATAGCAATGACAGAATATACTGCTACAGCCTTCTTACCAAAGAGGTACTCTATATTAATCTTACCAAAGAGATTCCATCCCAAAATAGTAGAGAAAGCAAAGAAGAATAAGCAAATTGCAACGAATGCACTACCTATAGTCTCTCCGAAAACGCCGGAGAATGCCAGCTGAGCCATGTTCGCCTTGGTCACACCTTCTGCTGCACCGCTTGCTAACACACCGTCACCTGCATACAATGCAGAAACAACAACCAGCGCTGTCATAGTAAGTACAATAAAAGTATCAATAAATACACCGATCATCGCAACGATGCCCTGCTCATGCGGATCTTTTACATTGGCCATTGCGTGTGCGTGCGGCGTGGAACCCATACCTGCTTCGTTAGAGAAAAGACCTCTCTTTGCACCCTGGCTGATAGCCGTCTTTAACGCGTAACCGATACTACCGCCAATAATTGCATTCGGCATAAATGCATATTTAAATATCATACCGAAGGCTTCCGGAATATACTGTATACGGCAAATTAACAGGATAAGACAGCCGACAATGTAAAGGATAGCCATAACCGGAACCATCTTCTCTGTAACAGCTGCCAGACGCTGTACACCACCCAGGAAAATAACGGCAGCAATTACTACAACCACAATACCCATAACCCACGTCGGAATGCCAAAAGCAGTATTACAGGTCTCACTGATGGAGTTGGACTGAACCATACAGCCCATAAAGCCTAATGCCAGAATGGTTGCAACTGCAAAAAAGCCTGCCAGAAATTTACCGAACACATTCGGAAATGCCTTCTTTATGTAATAAACAGGACCGCCCAATACGGTGCCGTCTTCCTTCACAATACGTGTCTGCTGAGCCAGAGTTGCTTCTGCATAAATCGTCGCCATGGAAAAGAAGGCAATCACCCACATCCAGAAAATCGCACCTGGACCACCTATCAAAATAGCACCGCAGGCACCCACGATATTACCGGTACCTACCTGTGCTGCAATTGCAGTAGTAAGTGCCTGGAAGGAACTCAAACCACTCTTCTGCTTGCCACCTCGTAAATTAAAATCACCAAACACCTTGCGCATACCTTCGCCAAAGCAGCGCACCTGTACAAAGCGGGTACGTATGGTGAAAAATATACCTGTTCCCACCAGCAGGATAATCAGAATATAATCTGATAAATACATGTTGATTGTTTTGACTACATTTAATAATGCTTCCATTTTCTTTCCTCCAAAAGTAAAATATAAAGGTAAAATTCATTTCCGTTTAGAGTGGAGTGTATTTACAGGAAAACTTTCGTTTCCCTGTAAAATAAAGAGTCGCAAGCGACTCTTTTGCGCCGACGCGGTATGCTTTGCATTAACTTCCTTACCGCGGAGTGCGCATCCTAAGCGGAGCGTTTTTTTGTTACATAGGAAAGAGTACTTTCCTATGTAACAAAAAAGCCGCTGACCAAATCATCAGCGGCTAAACAGACTTGCAGATATAGGCTGTATGTAATAAATACATACATATGCCTATCCTTCTAAACTGCTCTGTCCTTTTGCCTGAGAGATTCGGTTAAATCCTTGCACCTTCGGCACCCATTTGAATGGGATTCTCCAGAGACTCCTCCGCCTTCAGTCTTTTACAATCCTAAAGGGTTCATCGGAAATATTTATTTCGCGTTTTACTATATCACACACACAGCGTATGTGCAACTACTTTTTTGAATTGTCGAAATTTTCAGATATTTGTGTGCTATTCATAACCTAGTATATCGGTTCGTTAATAACTGGACGAATTACGCAGGATATTTTTCTGAGTGTGCATATCAAAAAACGTAGGCGATGCGGGCATCGCTGAGGATTTTTGATATGTGCAATCAGGAAAATAGACAAGCAATTCGGTCCAGTTATTTCGCAACCGATATACTAGAAAAGCCTGTGCAAAAACTTTGGGTGCTATATAATATTATTGGGCAGACTGCATGACAGACTATGCCGGGGTCTCGCAGCATCAGATATTAAATATTATATATTTCCGAATATTTCTGCACCAGATAATCCGTATATATTTCCGGGTCAAATCTGCCGCAGGCATTTCGGATTACCTCTGACGGCTCTAACAGTCCGCCGTATCGGTGCACCTTTTCCTTCAGCCAGCCTGTAACTACTGACAAATCCCCCTTGGATACTGCTTCCCAGATATCCACATCTGCTTCCATATTACGGAGCATCTGCACACCGTAAGCACTGCCCAGAGCATAAGACGGAAAATACCCTATCATACCGCCGGACCAATGACTGTCCTGCAAACATCCGTGCCTGTCATCCGGCACGTCTACGCCCAGATATTCCTTGTACAGACGGTTCCATTCCTGAGGAATATCCTTTACCTCCAGTTCCCCGCCGATCACTGCCTTTTCAATCTCATATCGAATCATAACATGCAGGCAGTATGTCACCTGATCTGCCTCCGTACGAATCAAGGACGGTTCCACACGGTTTACCGCCAGATACATCTGCTCTGCAGTTACGTCTTTTAACTGCTCCGGGAAAAACTCCTGCATTTTCGGAAAAATAGCCTCAATAAACGGACGGGAACGACCAATGAGATTTTCATAAAAACGGGACTGGCTTTCATGAACCCCCATAGATACACCGCCTGCCAGGCAGGTGTACTGCAAATCATTGCTGATACCTAATTCATAGAGACCGTGACCGCCCTCATGAATCACGGAGTACATGGAATCCACCAGATTATGCTCCTGATAATTGGTAGTAATTCGTACATCCTTATTATTAAAATTCAACGTAAACGGATGCTCAGTCTCGCCGATTGTACTGTGGCTGCGGTCCATGCCAAGCACCTCCATCAGATAATCAGAGAACTTTCGCTGAGCCTCAATCGGATAATGTCGGTAAATAAAATCATTCTCTATCTGCTCTGCCTCGGAAATCTTGTGAATCAGAGGTACCAGTTTTTCCTTCACCGCAGCAAAAAACGCATCCAGATACTCCATACTGATGCCTCGCTCGTACTCATTTAAAAGGGCATCATAAGGTGCTTTGGTGCTGTCATAATAGCTCGCAAATTTCCTGTTGAATGCAAAAATTTTCTCAAGCAGCGGTGCAAACATGGCAAAATCACTCTTTTCCTTGGCCTTATGCCACACATCATCTGCTTCATTGGTCAGCATGGCGTACTCCATATATTCCTCTGCCGGTATCAGAGACATTTTTTTGTATTCTCTGGTAAGAACCTCTGCCTGGCGGCTGACAATCGGGCAAAGCTCTTCCCGGTGCTGACCCAGAAATTCCAAAAGCTCGCCCACCTCAGGTGCAGTAAATACCTTCTGGCTTTCTCCGGCAAGAATACCCAGTGCTATACCGCGGCCCTCTGCGGTATCCTTTGGTGCCACGGTTACCGCATCCAGATAGATGGCACTGCTGGCCACATTATACGCATACATTTTCTTTTGCAGGAGTTCCAACTCCTCCAGAGCTTTATCTAATTCCATCATAAACCTCCCTCGTATCCGGAATATACTACCGATAGAAATTCTCTGTAAAATTCCGTTTTCTTAATCATAATGCGGCTCAAAACTTTTCCTCAAGCTTTGAAACCGCATCTTAAACTTATTATTCTACATCCTCTGCTTTTTTGTCAAGGGGTTCTTCCAACATAGCCGGATTACGCATAAATTTTCGCATCAGGCGTAAAGACATTGCAAAATACAGTCCGTCGCAAAAACGCTCGTCGGACACCATGCCGAAGCCCATATGCTTTTCCCGGGTGATTTCTTTGCCATTCACCACCGGAATCATCTTCTCCTTGCCCATAGCCAGGAAAAGACCGGTCGTACCAAATTCATACACATGATGAAATACGTGACCTATGCCCAGTGACTTCAGATTTGTCAAAAAGAAAGACGTATGAAAAGGACTTAACTCTATGATAAATCTCGGCAGTATGCTGTGCTTATCCATCCACATAAGGATATTTACAACAAAACGAATCAGCGGACCCGGTATATGAGTCAGCACTCGGGCCAGCTTGTCTGTACCATTCTCTCCTACTCGTTTGGTAGTTTCCTTACGAACCACATCATTTATCTTTTCCGCAATCTCAAGGATACTCTCTGTTCCTTCAAAACAAAGCTTAACTGTAGTGCCTACGCTGCCGTCCTGAAGCGTCGGATGCACCACGAAGCTTACCCAGATTTTCGGTCTGGCATAAATCTTGCCATTCATGATAAAGCGGTTTAATTGTGGGCGTAGAGCCAACAGGCGAACCGTTGCTGCAATCAAAATATGCATGTAGCCGATTTTGATGCCTTCTGCCGCCTTTTCCTTTATATATGCATCCATTCCCTCACAAGGAAAGGTGTCCTCATACATATTCATGGAGTCTGTACGGGTCTTCATAATATATGGCATGATTTTCTGCAATGGTTCTATATTTTTGATGGCTTTACCATCCGGTCTTTTTCCAAACATATGTCACCTCTTTGCCTTTGGTATTCCAGGCGATTGCGAAACGCTGTGGCAGCCGGCGGAAGTGATATATATTCCGGTT
>JAFTXF010000024.1 GCA_017461685.1 Lachnospiraceae bacterium | reverse complement strand
TTATCACTCTAAATATGTAATGTCAAGTACTTTTTACCAAATTTTATCAGTTTTTTACTTTATTTAGGAGTCTGTTTAATCCAATCTGAATACCTGCTCCAGCTTTGGCTGTGCACCTGTTTCCGGATCCATTTCCAGCTCCAGAATGTCATCCATATACTCATTCCAGCGGTCTACAATCGGGCTGCCTGCCTGTGTGCTTTCTGCAAAAGCAATACCCTTCTCACACTCATAGTAGCCAAACAGTTCATTGCCGTTGGCAAAAATAGTGTAATTGCAGATTCCGGCAGACTTTAAAAGTTCTACCATTTCCGGCCAGATTTCATCGTGCCTTTTGATGTACTCCTCCTTACATCCGGGTTTAATACGTCCTTTCCAAGCTAATCTTTCCATAATAAAATTCCTTTCTGTTGTTTGTTTTAAGATTGTCGGCGAAGGCCTTGTACTGTGGTATGGAATAAAATATATTTCGTCTCAGGGTGCGCTCCCACTCCATGAAAAACGCAGCGGTACTAAGCTCAGACTGCGGCGCAAAGCGCCTTGCTTCACTAAGGACCGGCGCTTTTCAAGGCCCCTGTGCCGAAATATATTTTATTCCATACTGCAGCACAAGACCTTCGCCGACAAATCAGTTTTTCATTTTATTACCAGTGCCTCTTCCACTCCGAAGGGTTGCAGGGCTTCAGGGCTTCTGCAATTCCAGCACTGTCACTACTCCATCGCGGCCGAACTCACGAGGATCCACCTGTAAAATATCTTCTATCAGAGCAATTATCGGTGCGCTGGACCAAGGGTGGCACAGGCTGGTGTTCCACTTCTGTTCCTTGCCCCATGCTTCAAAAACGGTGGTGGCTCCTTCTCTCAGCATATTTACCCAGGAATGCTCGCTTTCGTTTAAGATTAATGCAAGTTCTTCCTCGTAGGCTCCCATTCTTCCCAATGCCTTCAGCACAAAATAGGAGAACATGGTGCCGCACACCAGTCCCTTGTCCGTAATCAGTTTTCGGATGGAGTTCCAGCTTTCCTTTGGTGCAATGCCGTAGAATACCGGCAGTACGTTGGAATGCAGGGCTGCGTGCTTTCCGCCGGGCAAGTCCGTAAACAGGCCTGTTTCCGGGCAATAAAATGCCTTAAGGAATGCTTCCTTACGTTTGCGCAGCTTCTCCTCATCCGGTGTAATGCCCAAAAGACTCTGTATCTTCTGTAAATAGATCAAACCGCCGATATAGTGGGCATTCAGGACATTGTGGCAAGGCCTCGGTTCCCCGTGCTCTGCCCCGGAAAGCTCATAATCGTCTCTGAGATTTTGTGGCCAGTCAATCAGATTCCACTTCTCGTCAGCATGTTCTAACAGTCCGTCCTCTCTCTCATATGCCTCAAAATACGTTAAAATTCCTTCCACTACCGGATATAACTCTTTCAGAGTGTCCAAATCCCCTGTGTACTGATAATAGTGTAACACCTGCATCGGATACTGTAAAGAAAAATCCGCAATCTCCTGCATCAGTGCTCCGGAAGATACTGCCATAATGCCCTTACATACCTTGGTGGTCTGTGCAAAATCGTATAAGGTCTTACGATACATTTTGCTGTCGCCGGTGACATACATATGGGCCAGTCCGGTCACCGAAAAATCACCCAGATACTGTCCTTTTTCTCTGGAAGGGCAATCCAAATAACCCTCCTGTGTGCCCCATTTAAGGCTGTTTACGCAAAGCTTCCAGATATCCTCTGCCCAAGGAAGATCGCTCTCCAGCCGACATTTTTCTTCGAAGGGATGATGCCGCACAATGGCACAGAAGCTTTCCGGCTCCAGATTATCATATTCTGAAATAATATTGACGTAGCGGAATGCCTTGTAATCAAAAAATTCCAGCTCATCCTCCTGTCCGGACAAAATACAGGTTTCATCATAATTACAGTTACAGCGCATCCGGCTCCTTGTCTGATACGGCTCACCGTCTACGGTTTCCTCGCCGCACAAAATACGCACCTTTTGGCCGGACACGCCCTTCATCTTCATAGCAAACTGTCCCACCAGCTCTGTTCCGAAATCCAGAAACCAACTGCCCGCGCCGAGCTTCACCACTTCTTTCGGCTCCATGCGGTACACCTCCAAACACACTGCAGGCTCCTTCATAAAGATATGGTCATCTGATTCCTTTACTACAGCACGCGTCCAGCCTTCAGCAGCACTCGCCCGGCCTTCCGCGGCACGCGTCTGACCACCTGCTGCACTCGTCTGGCTTTCCGCAGCAAAGTCCTGATTCTTCCAGCCGGCTTTCTTTTTACGAAAGTCAATATGCTCCAAAAACTGCGTATCATAACCGATTTTCTCAGCTTCCGCCCTGTCGGCACATTCCTGACCGACGCATTCCACATCGGCACAATCCCTATCGGCACATTCCCTGGCCCCATATTCCATGGCTCTCTCATAGAGCCAGGTATCATCTGTGCCGCACACATACGCGCCGTCGGCATAAATATCCGCAATCAGCCCCATTCTATTATCACCGCTGTACCACACACGGTTAATGAGCCCCTGATAATATACATGCACCGCTATTACATTTTCGCCTTCCTGCACATACTCGCTAATATCCACCTGATTATAATTATAATACTCCGGGTAAGCGGCTGCCGGGCCCTGACACACAAAGCGGCCGTTTACATAAAGCTTATAATAATCATCGGCAGAAATATTTACTGTAATTTTCTGTGCCTTAGGAATCGCAAATACTTTCCGAAAATGCACATGATAGTTTCCAAGGGCACTTGGCTTTACAGAAAACTCTGCCAATTCCTTGTGAAATAAATTGATAGGCTCTAACTCCAAAAAATCATGGGTTGTTATCCACTTCGCCCGGAATGTTTTTAAATGCTCTTCCGTCCTCATATTCTCTCTATTCTTCATATTCTCTCTATCCTTCATATACGCTTTATTCCTCGATGCTAAAGTCATAGAAGCGGTTGATACCCTCGCATGCAGTGAAGCCTATGTAAAATTCTTTTGGCAGGCCCTCCACGCGAAGTAAAGCTTTATGGCCTTCTGCCTCGATTTCCAGCATATCCTCCAGCACCTTTACACGTAAGCTATGGGGTTCAAAAGTGCTTACTTTGAAATCCAGTGACATCAGCAATTTCCACTTCATCACATCATCATGTAAATTTAACTTCCAGACATTAATACCATTCTCCCAAAGAACGATTTCATAATGAATACCAAAGTACCACTCTCCGTTCTCCTTCTTGCGTAAATCGTCCGTAAGTACAATCAAAGGTGCACCATAAGCCTCAAAAGAGCAGGTAGTTTCTGCCTGTACACCTGTCTGATACTTCTGCTCTAACAGCATGCTGACATAATCAAACTCGCCCTTTTCGTCTATACCGTTTACGATACAGTCCTGCTCCTGCTTTATACGCGGAGTAGGTGCAAAACGCGGAGAATATACATAGCGAAAGTCCTCCGGGTTCCATGCTCCTTTTTTAAAGTCAATCTTTTTCATGTCTAACCTCCATTATTTTTCAAACTCGTACCATTTATCTGCCGCAGCATATGTCTTCTCACTCTTTAACGGAATGGTAATACCATATCCCTTATTCAAACCAGCCTATAACATTTCTGGAACCATGATAATATTCCATCCAGTTAAAGTCTCTCTTCTTGCTTCCATCCTCTGACACAAAAATCTCCGGTAAGGAAGTCTTTTCATAATTGCAAATGCCATAACGCTCTTTATTCTCCGCAGCTGTGCAGAAGATTTTGCGGATACGCTCCATCTCCTCCGGCTTTAAGCTGCCCGGTGTTACAGAAGCCAGTGTGGTTACACCTGTCAGGGCACACATCTCCAGGAAATCCAGATTTTTGTCCGCAGGTACTTTCTCTGTAAATGCGGCACAATCCGGGTCCACCAGATAAAAGCGCTCGTTTAATGGCAGGCGCATCATGGAATTGATACCATTGGCAACTGTCCATTCAAAGGAACGACCGCTTGTATCATCCCCTACTCTGTAAATAGAATGAATACCTGCTGCCAGATGTCCTACTACGTTACAGCCAATGACATCTGCCTCGCCGGCACCCTTCTGTACCGCCTGATACAGATCCTTCACTATCATGGCTGTGGTGCGGGTATTGTCATAGAATTTGCGGTCCTCGCTGCACATATTGACATTATGAATTCTCGCCTGCAATGCGGATCCAAACAAATCACCGGTAGTAAAATCATGTTTAATCAAATCAAAGCCCCAGTCACGGATAGTCTTTGCATCCTTATATACGCGTTCCAATGTATACGGATGAGACGGGTCCATAACCTGTCCGCCGGCATTCCATGTAAGCAAAGCCTCCTGTGGAATCTCCCCAAGGGTC
>JAFTXF010000184.1 GCA_017461685.1 Lachnospiraceae bacterium | reverse complement strand
GCTTATGGCATTTATAATGATGTTCAGTACCTGCGGCACCGTATTTGCAGAGGGAAGTGGAGTTGGTCCAAGTGAACTAATGCCTGAAGGAAAGACTATCAAGTATGTTTCGCTGGGCGACTCTATGACGAATGGTTATGGCCTGGCAGGCTATGACAATAATGGCTATTTGCGGGATGTTCCAGAGTCTTATCCGGCATTATTTGCTGAATATCTTAAAAATGCTGGAACAGTAACTGTAAATCATACTCCGCTGGCAATGAGTGCTATGCGTGCTGAGGATTTACATTTTATTCTCGAATTTGACTACAACGACGAGGCAGTAGTTGATTTCACAGAAGATACAAGAGATTGGAACGAATTTAACGAAGAAGAATGGAATGCAGTATTCACTACTGGTGATGAATACACATGGGATGAATTTGTTGTTAGAGATCGTTTCAATGAACCTGAGTATGCTGACTATGAAAAAGGCTATGGTCCAGGCACTGCCAATGTCGCAAAAACATATCAGGAAGCAGTATCAGCCGCTGATATCGTTAGTGTTGGTACCGGTAATGCAATCATGGGTGTATTCTTATTAGGACGTATCATGAATGCAATCGGATTCTCTAATGGAGATGATTCTTGGATTAAACTTGAAAATGCTTTGCGTGAATGCGATCCAGAAGTTCAGGCAGAAGTTATGAATCTGTACAATGGATTAAAGGCAAAATTAGCATCTGATGAATTGCCAACTGAATTAGTGGATGCTATGGCTAATGCAATTGTTTATACAATGGTTAGTTATATGCTGAATTATGCAGGTGCTATCGATGCAATCGTAGAGCTTAATCCGGATGTTGAAATTATGATTGTTGGCTTGATGAACACCATGAACGGCATGGATTTCACTTATGGTGGAGAAACATATGACTTGGGCGAATATATGTATGGAGCATTAAGTTATATGAATGCTTACTTGGCTGGACTTCCAACAGCATTACAGACTGCTGGAAAATATCCGGAAGCTACATTCTACTATGCAGAAGCATCTAATGTGGATGTTATGGTTAATCATTACGCGGACACAGTCTATGATGAAGAAACAACAACAACTCGTGAACGTTTCATCGAAGAAATCGTAGGTACTAAAGAAAAACCAGGTATGGTATGGGAATTATTGGCACCTATGGTTGGTAGTTTTGTAGAAGGAGCTGAGTTAGAATATCTTAAATCTGAATCTGATGAATACATTAAGAGTTATCTTGTTGCTATTCAGAATTATGATAAGATGACTCCTGTTGAGAAAGCTGGCTACGCCGCTACAAACAAAAACCAGGCTATTTCTTATGCATTATATTTAGCATTCGAAGATGCAATTGTTGCATCCAGCACAGGTGCAACTATGAGCTTTGAAGGTTTAATGGCACTTGGTAATTTAGATCCTTCCTTATTCAGCAATGTTATGGAATCATTTGAAAATAATAGAGCTGAAAAGGAGCTGAATTATATTGGAGATGCATGTTTTGTTGTTGCAGGTGGAAAAAGCACGCAAGTAGAACAGCTTAAGGCACTGATTAACAGCGGTGTGTCTGTTCCTGAAGAATACAAAGAAGCAGTAGAAGCTGTAAATATGTTGTGCATGTTACTTGCTTTACCGGAAACAATGAGTTCTGCTCTTCAGTCCGATGAAATGATTTTCGGCTTGCTGAACATGTTTGCTCGTTGTTTGATTGGTGATGGTCTTGGTGCACATCCAAGTGCAGCAGGTCATGTTACTTTATCCGAAGCGGTAATTAACGCTTACGAAAGCGGTTACACCGCCAAGGATGCTACCATTGATAAGCTTCAATCTGCGCTCGCAGCTCTTTGCGAAGTATTAGAAACCTACGGTCCTGAAGTTGCAGCTCAGGTTTGGGCTCAGTGGGAAGAATACGGCTATGTTGAGGCTGTAAACACAACAATTAATGAATTAACAGCAGTATTAGAAGATCGTTACGAAGTATATACAACAGAAACAATGCCTGCTGTCAATGCTTCCGTAGCAGCTCTTACAGAACAGAAGGATGCATTAACAGCTCAGCTTGATAGTCTTAATGAGCAGTTAGCAGCGAAAAAAGCGGAACTTGAAAAAGTTCTTTCTGAACAGGAAATCGGTTCTGTGACAGTTCCCGATATCAACATCAATGTTGATCTTGGAAACAATGTTGAGACAAGTGTTCCGGAACATGACTGTGTAGTATCTGTTGACGGAAATGCAATTGTTGCTGAATTAGAAGCAGCAATTAAGGATATTGAACATGCAATTGCAACGGTGGAAGCGTTAGTTGCAGATGTGGAAGCAGATATCGAAGACATGGTTGCATTGGCAGTTCAGATTGCAGATGCAGTGGCTTCTCTTGAAACAACCATAAAAGACATTGCAAAGGCTGCAAATGATTTGAAAGAAGCTGTAGAAGCAGTAGCCACAGTATTAACAGATGAATCTGCAAGTTCCATCCTTTCTACCGTTGTAGGTACATATGAAACCATTCGAGATGCAGCATTAGAAGCGGCAAACTTGTTAGATGTAACAATGGTGGCAGCAGAAGAAACCATGGCTGACATTGATGAAATGGTAGTGATTCTTTCTGGTGATGCAGAAGCACTCTACAATAAGTTTATGACAGAACTTCCGGGATGTATTGAACAGATTCCTGAAGAAGGTAAGATGCTTCTTGGTGCCGCTGTTTTAGGTCTTCAGAAGGCATACGAAGAAGGGGAAAAGCTTGTAAATGAAAAATTGTCTGCAGAGCTTTTAGCCCTTGAAGCAGAGTACGCAGATGACATTGAAAAAGCAAAGGCGGATTTGGAAGCAATTCAGGCTGAAATCCAGGCTGAAATCGAAGCAAAGTATGCGGAAGCAGTTGCACAAACTCAGATAGAAATCGAAGCAGCAAAAGCAGAAGCAGCAGAAAAGATTGCAGCTCTTGAGTCTGAATTAAAGGGATATCAGGATGAATTGGCAGCCCTTGGCGCAGATGTAGCAGAAGAGGTTCGTCAGACAATCCAGGCACAGATTGACAGAGTAACAGCAGATATCGCTACTGTAAACGAGGATCTTGCTTGTGCAGTAGAGCACCTGGAAGCAGCATTACAGCTTACATATGAAGCGATTGTGGCTGAAGTAAATGCGCTGTACGCAGAGGCAGTTGCACAGCTTGAAAAAGTATACAATGACATCGTGGCTGAATTAGAAGCAGCTAAGAAAGCATTGGAAGAAGCTGCCGGTAAAACTCTGGAAGAATTAAAAGAAGCTATCGATAAGCAGATTGAAGAATTAAATAAAGTAATTGAAGAGGTTGAGAAAGAGGTTGATTCTCTTTTAGACAGTATCCGTGAAAATATAAATAATGTTCAGGATGCTGTGGAAGGAATCCTTTCCGGTTCCTTAGAATCCGTAGAAGAGCTCAAAAATGCTTTGGAAGCTATGGGTGCAGAAGCACTTGCAGAGCTTGTAGATATCATTGTTGAACAGATTAATGCAATGCTCTTAGAAGCAACAACAGCAGATATGGTTGTGGATGATGACTTCAAGCTTGTTGCAATCGGTGACGAATCTGCAAAAGCAGAAGGTTATGTAGAGATGCTGGCAGCAGCAATCAACGCAGAAGCTGCAGAAAATGGCGTAGATGAAATTGAAGTTGTAAACAATGCAAAGACCGGTAATACCGTTGCTTTAGAACGCGCAAACTTAAGCGATGTGACAGACGCAGACCTTGTAACTATCGGCTTCAGTAACGTAACATTTTTAAGCAATGCTCTTGATGCTGCAATGAATGGCAAGACTGACTTCGATTGGGCTGGTCTTCTTGGAGAAGAAGCACTTCCGTACGTTGAAGATATTTTGGCAGATATTAATGCCGAAATCGCAGCGCTTGAGCTGGAAGAAGAATACACAGTAATGTTAGAAACTATTGTAGAAGCTATGGCATACAACGCAGTGGAATATGCAGCCACACTTCCTGGCTTAATCAGTGACATCAAAGCTGTGAATTCCGATGCGCTGATCATTATCGTTGGTATGTACAATCCTTTGGCAGATACAACGATTCATGTAGGCGGTGCAGCAATTGACGTAAGTGAATATGTTGATTATCTTGTAGACGCTGTCGCTGTACACGGCATAGCTTATGCAGTAATTTCAGGTGATGCTATTTATGTAGATGCCCGTGATGTGGACGTAGAAAATACAGATAAAGAATTGTCTGTATTAGATCTTGCTACGTTAGTATACAACAAGTGTGCAGCACTTTATCCAAACGCTGTAGGTGACGATTATATCGCAGGCGAAATTGCAGATGCGTTAGATATTACTTACGTTAGAACAGAAAAATTATTGGGCGATGTGAATGATGACGGTGTAGTTGATTCACGTGATCTGGTTCGCTTAAGAAGATATTTTGCTCAGGACGGCTCTGTAATCAATGCGTTAAATTCTGATGTTAACGAAGACGGTGTAGTTGATTCTCGTGATATGGCGCGTTTGACAAAATTCTTTGCACAGGTAGACGGTGTTGTATTAGGGAAATAATTACATGGGGGTAAGCGAAGCCTTGCCCCCGGCTTCAGAAAAATATAGGAGTTTTTAAACTATGAAAAAATTATTAAAATTCGTGTTGGCGCTCGCTATGTGTGCCACAATGATGTCAATGACCGTATTTGCTGCCGGTTCAGGAAGTATGGCTGTAGAGTCCAAAACAGCACAGGCAGGTCAGACGGTTTCTGTTGATGTTTCTATTACAGGTAATCCGGGAGTTGCGGCATTCATCGTTGTACCTGAATACGATTCTAATGTGCTTACATTAGATTCCATTACAGGATCCGGACTTTCATGGACAACCGGTAAAGCGGCTTCTTGGTCAGATGCTGCAAACACAACATATACAGGTAAAATCCTTACATTAAACTTTACGGTAAATGCAAATGCAGCTCCGGGAGCAACATCTGTCAGTGTAACAGTAGATGCTTCCAACTATGATGAAGAATTAGTATCCTTCAGCGTTTCTTCAGGTACTGTAACTATTGAATGTAACCATGTTTATGACCAGGGAAGTGTTACAACGCCTGCTACTTGTGAAGGTACCGGTGTGAAGACTTATGAATGTACACTTGGTTGTGGTCATTCTTATACAGAGGTTGTTCCGGCAACAGGTCATACAGAAAAGACTGTAGGTGCAAAGGAAGCAACCTGTTCCGCAGAAGGTTACACAGGTGATGTGATCTGTTCTGTATGTGGAACAACCATCAAGAAGGGCAGCGTAATTGCAAAGACAGCCCATACAGAGAAGACTGTAAGTGCTGCTACAGCAACCTGCTCCAAGGAGGGTTACACAGGCGATGTGATTTGTTCTGTATGTGGGACAACCATTAAGGCCGGTACCGTAATTCCTAAGACAGCACATAATTATAAGTGGGTAATTGATAAGGAAGCTACTGCTGATGCTGCAGGCCTCAAGCACGAAGAATGTACAGCCTGTGGTGCAAAGCGTAATGAAGGTACTGTGATTCCAAAGAAGGAAGTAGAGACCGGACATACCTGCGTTTACGGCGGTTTAGGCATGGATGAGCAGTATCACTGGACTTATTGCGCCTGTGGTGCTATCGAGGGCAAGGCACCGCACAACTTTGTGGATGCAGACACAGAAGGCATGGTACGTTGTGTAGATTGTGGATATGAAAAAGCAAAGGCAGGCGCTGCAGCTCCAACAACAGGTGATGACAGCAATCTCGCATTATGGATTGGTCTGATGGTAGTTGCAGCAGGCACTGTGACAGCAGTGGCTTACGGCAAGAAAAAACGTATGTAATATAAGCGAGGTAAAGCATGGGCAGAGGAAACTTGTCTGAAGAGGAGATGCAAATACTGAAACAAAACCCGTATGTACGGGAAGTAAGGGTAAATTGCGTCATATATACGGATGAATTCAAACTGCATTTTATGAAAGAATATATGGCAGGGAAAGGTCCGCAGAGAATCTTCAGGGAAGCCGGCTTTGATGTGAAGATTTTGGGTTCTAAACGCATTGAAAGAGCTGCCGCACGCTGGAAAGAGGCTTATGCCGCCAACTCCTTAATCAAACCTCCGGCCCGTGGAAACAGCAGAGGTCAGAATTTTAGGGGGGGGTAAAACTCATATCTCAAAAAGTAGAAGGCCTAGAGCAGGAAATAGAACAATTAAAAAAACAGATAAGTATGCTGTGTAAAAATATAGATTGTAGTGGCGAACCTATAGAGCACAGCAATGACAATTCCCCTATAAAATAAATAGTACTGCAAAGGCTTATAGATACTTTCAAAAAGTCCGTTATCGGTTTAAAGGTCGATAACGGACTTTTTGCCTTGGTGTCGGGCAGGACACCAATCCTGTCAGTGAAGGTGCGGCCATGGGTACTTAGCACCTATTTCCTTTTAAAGCAAACCGGTAAAGTCAAATTCCGGGATAAAGCTTTCTTTGGCAGTATCTCCCTCCTGAATAAAGCCCTGCTCTACGCCTAAATCAATGGCAAAATCCACCAGTTCATCATATTCCGCTTCGGTGACTTTGCGGTTTAATTCCGGATAGGCAGCCACATGGGGCAGTGGGGTATATTGGTTCATAATACTGATGAAAATGCGGTTTCCGTAGGTCTCATATAGATATCGGATGACGGCCTTACTGTCTTCGATGCAGCCCGGCAAAAGCAGATGGCGGACGATAATGCCCTTTTTCATGAGGGAAATAGCTTCATCGGATTCATCACAGTCTGATGATGTTTCTTTCCCATTAGGCTGGGAACAACTGGTCAATACATTGGTGCCATCAGACTCAGGAAGGTCGAAATGAGCCTCCTCAAAAACAGGCTCGCCAACCTGACGGAACATTTCAGCCAGACTTTGCTTTGCAACCTGGAAATAGTCGGCCGCATGGGAGTAGCGCTTACTAAGCTCGCCGGAAACATATTTAAAGTCCGGCAGGTAAATATCAACCAACCCCTCCAACATGGTCAGCGATTGCACGGAATCGTAGCCGCTGGTATTGTAAACCACAGGCACGGTAAGTCCCTGGTCTTTGGCAAGAATTAAGGCGCTGGCAATACCGGGAATGTAGTGGCTGGGTGTTACCAGATTAATATTGTGTGCCCCCTTTTCCTGCAGCATAAGGAAAAGCTCGGCCAGCTGCTTAGTGGAAACCTCCTTGCCCTTGCCGCCCACAGCAATAGAATGATTCTGGCAAAAAACACATTTTAAATTGCAGCCGGTAAAAAAGACAGTGCCGGAGCCTGCAGTACCGGAAATGCAAGGCTCCTCCCACATATGCAGGGAAGCGCGGGCCACCTGCACAGTATCAGGCATGCCGCAAAAGCCTGTTTTGCCGGCGGTTCTGTTCACTTGACAATTTCTGGGACATAGGGTACAGAAATGATACATTTTACTACCTCTTGTATAAATGGGCGATTACGAAACCAGGTAGCTATCGATCAGAGCAATATATGTTCCGGTCGGCAACTACTCGGTTTTGTAAATGCTAAAATAAAAAAGCATCGAATTAGGAGGATACTCCTGCGCGATACCCTTCAGGCAGCTCCGCCAGGCACCCTCACGGCACAAGGAATGACTACTTAGTGCTGCTTCGTTCCCGACCTGACACGATTCATAGCTTCGCTTTGCGTAAGACCCAAACATCAACGCCACACTGAAAGGCCGGCCACAGAAGCACCCGCCTAATTCGATGCACGACATTCATAGTTTATAGTGTTTTTGAAGTTTTGTCAACTGTTTCTTGCGAGAACTACCTCAAAATCTCAAGCATCCTGTTCCGCTGCTTTGCGTTCCTTGTGCTTGCGCCTCAGTTCAATAAAAAAGGAAGTCAGCATATCGGTGCATTGCTCCCGCATCACATCATAAATTACTTCTACCTGATGGTTAAATTTGGGCTCCTGCAAAAGATTGTAGATAGAACCTGCACAGCCTGCCTTGGCATTCATGGTGCCAATGACAACTCTCGGAATGCGGGCCTGTACAATGGCTCCGGCACACATTTGACAAGGCTCCAGGGTAACATAGAGCGTACACTCTTCCAAACGCCAGTCGCCGATGACCTTGCTGGCCTTTTTAATGGCAGTGATTTCCGCGTGAGCCAGGGTGGATTTGTCGGTATTGCGGCGATTATACCCGCGGGCAATGATTTTGTCCTGATACGTAATGACGCACCCGATAGGCACCTCATCCAGTCTGGCAGCCTTGCGTGCTTGTTTGATTGCTTCTTTCATATAGAATTCGTACTGCTCCATGGTCTCCTCCTATGGCTTAATCGAATATGTGCCTGCAAGGCTTTGCCGCTCACAAGCACATATTATGAACATTATTATAGGGGAAAAAGTCAGGAAGGTCAATGACTGGAATATGTAATGTTTTACAAAATATATCTGTAGTCGATTGCAAGAAAAACAGTTGCAAGAAAAACAGTTGCAAGAAAAACATATTGAGAAAAACAGCGCTTTCATTTTGGAGAAAATTATGCTATGATATCATGGGGGGATAAAGTGAAAGACAGACGTGACAGAGGAATATGCTGTGTATTAGCTATATTAGTGCTTTTCTCGGGAATGTGTTTGGAATTGGCCAGAACAGATTCTTTCTTTGCGTCTGTAAAAAATGCTTCTTCAGCCGCTTATGTAAGCTCACTCGAGGGTAGTATGTCCAACTGTGAGTTTTCTACAGCAGAGATGTCCGGCGTCCGCGAGACGGCGTACACAACCGGCAGTATCAGGCGTTCCGGTGAGCGCAGTCTGCTTCGTTTGACTCTGCTTCTTTTTTTGTAGGGTATATCCTGACGAAAGTGTCTAATATGCAAGTGGCAGTAGAAACTGTCAGTGCTCCGGAGACCAGGTATGCAGCAGCACTCTTGCATTATATCCACAGCCAGGACGGCAAGAAATAAAATTTCATTATAATATAAATCTGTTTTTGGCCTGTGTGGAAGCATAGGTTTATTTGAGTGTGTAAAAATTAGAAAGAGGTATATTATCATGAATATTTTTAATATTTTAATTGTTGCAATTATGTGTGTAATGGGTATCGGTTCTTCTGTGGCTATTGTGGGCTATATGCTTGTAATTTTGGCACAGAAAATTTACCGTAAGATCAGATACGGTATCTCTCTTTATAAGTAATTATAGGAGAATAATATTGCAGAAAAAAGCTACAAGGTATTTGTATACATAAGAGTGAAGAAGGCTTTCGGAATGAACCGGGTCAAAAGTTAGAGCAAGATTTAATTTTTGGCGGGCAGTTCGTTTCTGAAAGTCTTTTTACTCCGGCAAATTTTCCTTTGAATTTATTGTAAAACAAAAGGAAATGTGTTAAATTATAGTAGTGAGATTATGGAAAGAGGTGTGATATGTCATACACTGCGCTTTATAGGAAATTTCGTCCGGCTACTTTTGAGGGCGTAAAAGGACAGGACCATATTGTAACTACATTGACCAATCATATAAAGGCCGGCAGAGTGGGACATGCGTATTTATTTACAGGCACCCGCGGTACCGGTAAGACCAGTATTGCCAAGATATTTGCCAGAGCAGTGAATTGCGAGCATCCGGTAAACGGCAGCCCCTGCGAGGAGTGTGCCACCTGCAAAGCTATTGCGG
>JAFTXF010000183.1 GCA_017461685.1 Lachnospiraceae bacterium | reverse complement strand
GAAGAAGATTAAAGATATGCGAGCAACATTTGCACTTATGAGCTTAACTGTCTCGGGTATATTTGCATTATTGAAATGGATTTTGTATATTATATCCATTGCATTAATAGTTCTAATATTTGCAAAAGAAATTAGTATTATTAGTGGTATAGCATGGGCATCAATAGTGAGGATGCTTGCAAGAATATTTAGAATTGCAATTTTTGAAATACAAGAAATAAAAGATGGCAATTTATTAACAGCAATTTTTTCAGGCGTTTTATCATTTGTTGCAGTAATAATTGCGATTATCGCATTGTTTATAGACGAACTGTAAGGTGTGTTGACTTCTAGGATAGCTATTGTTTGATATGAGAATGCAATGATTTATTCATCAGAAATAAGGGAGAATATAATAATATTTGAGGTTATGTATAATATGCAAATTAAAGTACTCTTCATCTGTTTGGGCAACATCTGCCGCAGCCCCTTGGCCCAATCCACCCTAACCTACCTGGCCCAAACCCGCGGCTTAGCTGACTGCCTATACATCAACTCCGCGGCCACCAGCCGTGAGGAAATCGGCAACCCACCTCACCGTGGCACGGTAACCAAACTCCGTCAGGAGGGCATACCGCTAATCCCACACCGGGCGGTCCAAATGACCAAGGCGGACTACGTGGAATATGACTATTTAATCGGCATGGACAGCGCCAACATTCGCAATATGACCCGTATCGCAGGCGGCGATCCGGAGCACAAAATCTACAAACTATTAAGCTTCGCAGGCTCTGATCGGGATGTGGCAGACCCATGGTACACGGGAGATTTCGATGCCACATACCGTGACGTAGTAGCAGGCTGCGAGGGCCTGTTAGACGAGCTGTTTGGTCCGAAGTATAAAGAATAACAGAAATTTGCAAAATGCTCTGCCGAAATCTGGAATATATGTTCCAAGCTTTACGTATAAAATTTTGCCCCTAAAATAAAGAATATCTACCAAATCAAAGGAGTCCCACCATGAAAATCGCAATCGTAACAGGCGCCAGCTCCGGCATGGGCCGGGAACTGGTACTTCAGATATCTCAAAAAGAAAAATTCGACGAAATATGGGTCATTGCCAGACGCCGGGAAGTTTTGGAAACCCTGCAGGCCGAGGTGACCTGCAAGATACGCCCGATTCCGCTGGATTTGGGCAAAGAGGAAAGCTACAAAGAGTACGAAAACTATTTAGAACAGGAAAAGCCAAATGTGACACTTTTGGCCAACTGTGCCGGTTTCGGCAAATTTGGCCGGTACGACCAGATTCCGCTGGAGGCCTGCCTGGGCATGATTGATTTGAATTGTAAGGCATTGGTGGCAATCACCCAGCTGACCCTCCCGTATATGCAGCGGGGCGCCAGAATTCTGCAGCTGGATTCTCTCTCTGCCTTTCAGCCGGTACCGTATATCAATGTGTATGGCGCCAGCAAAGCTTTCGTATTAAGCTACAGCCGAGCACTGAACCGTGAATTAAAGACGGCAGGCATTCGTGTCATGAGCGTAAATCCTGGCTGGGTGAAGACCGATTTCTTTGACCGCGCCACCGCTACCAGCAGCGACGCAGTTACTTATTACAATATTATGTATGAGGCAAAGGATGTCATCCGCACCGCAATCCACGACCTCTATCACACCCGCAAGGACGTATCCATTCACGGCCTCCCTGTCAAATTGCAGGTCCTGGGTGTGAAGCTTCTGCCACACAAATTAATCATGAACATCTGGATGAAACAGCAGAAGCATAATTAGCATGAAACAGTAAAAATGCGGATAGAGTGAAGCAGCAGGAGCATGACTAGGATGAACAAAAACACTGCTAGGATAGTCGAAAGATACGAATATATAGATCTTACGGAGGAAACTGTAGCATGAAACGGATTTTGATAATCGGCAATGCAGGAGCAGGCAAAACGACCTTTGCCGGGAAATTGGCCGACAAATTGGCCTTGCCTCTTGTGCATCTCGACCGATTATATTGGAACGGTGAATGGGCGCATTTGTCGAAAGAAGAATTTGATGCAGTACTGCAGGTGGAATTAGAAAAGTCGGAATGGATTATGGATGGCAATTTTCTGAGAACGCTCTCTCATAGGTTGCAATACTGTGATACGGTATTCTTTTTGGATTTTTCTGTTTTCACCTGTCTTTGTGGTATTACATGCAGAATTATCAAAAATTATGGAAAATCAAGGCCTGATATGGGCGGTAGGTGTGTGGAACGTTTCGATGCACAAAAGATATCTTTTTACAAGAATGTATTGACATTTAATAAAAAACACCGTAAGAATTATGATAAAATGCTGAAACAAGCCTCTCATCTAAATGTGGTAGTTTTTAAGAATCGAAGGCAGGCAGATCAATACATAAAGAAAATCCAAGATATATAAAGAGGAATAATGGCAAAAAACCATTTTACGAAAGGACCAAAACCATGATACCAAAACAACTTTTACAAGAAGTCCTGCAAAAAGCCCTCTCCACCGGCGCAGACTTCGCAGAAATTTACGTGGAGCATACCAAAGAGAACAACATTTTTATGATTGACAATAAGGTGGACAGCATCAAGGACCGTCTGATTTCCGGTGTGGGTATCCGTATTTTGAAGGGGACCCGCTGTGTTACAGGTTCTACTTCTTCTATGGAGCGGGATGCCCTGCTTGCCTGTGCGGGGAGAGTGGCCGGTGCCCTTGACGGAGTGCCGGAGTGTGCAAGTGTGCATTTGACGGAGCGCCTTTTCGGGGACATTCATACGGTCAAAATCGTGCCGGACAGTGCATCCATGCAGTACAAGACCGATCTGCTGAAGGAGGGGTATTTTGCTGCCAAGAATTATCACCGGGAGATTTCCCAGGTCAGTGCCAATCTGTTAGACTTTGACCATAATATTTTGATTGCCAACAGCGATGGATTGCTGGCTCAGGACCGTCAGATTCGTACCCGTATGAATATCGAAGCCATCGCAAGCAATGGTACGGAAAATCAGACCGGCGGCTGCAGACCGGGACGTCGTATGGGTCTGGAGCTTTTTGACATGATTTCACCAAAGGATATCGGTACTGAGGCTGCCCGTCAGGCAGTGACCGTGCTGCATGCTGACTATTTAAAAGCTGGCAGGATGCCGGTTGCCATTGAAAACGGATTTGGCGGCGTGATTTTCCACGAGGCCTGTGGCCACTCTCTGGAGGCTTCCTGCGTGTCCATCGGCCAGTCTCAGTTTGCAGGTAAGTTAGGGCAGCAGATTGCGAATGAAAAGGTGACCGCCATCGACGACGGTACCATTCCAAATGCCTGGGGTTCCTTCAATATCGATGATGAAGGTACACCTGCTCAGCGTAAGGTGCTGATAGAAAAAGGTATTTTGAAAAATTACATGATTGACAAGTTAAACGGCCGCCGTATGGGCATGGAGGGCAACGGTTCCTGCCGCCGTCAGGGCTATCAGTGGGCGCCGACCTCTCGTATGAGTAATACCTTTATTGATAACGGACCGGACCGCAACGAGGATATTATCAAGTCCATCGAGTACGGTCTGTACGCCAAGGATATGGGCGGCGGTTCTGTCAATCCGACCACCGGTGCCTTCAATTTCTCTGTAAAGGAAGGTTACATTATCCGTAACGGTGAGATTTGTGAGGCAGTGCGCGGTGCAAGTCTCATTGGCAACGGCGCGGATATTATTAAGGATATCGATATGGTAGGTCAGAATTTGGCTACCGGTCAGGGGATGTGCGGCGCTTCCAGCGGAAGTATTCCGACAGATGTAGGACAGCCGCTGATTCGCGTGTCTAATATTACGGTAGGCGGCAGATAGGAGAAAAATTATGAACTACAACGATTTCAAAAACAGCATTATCAAGTCAGCTACCGCAAAGGGCTTGACTGAGTATGAACTTTATTATACAGAGTCCGAAAATATCAGTGCAGAAGCATTAATGCACGAAATAAACGAATTTTCCACCTCTTCCAATGCAGGCGCATGTTTCCGCTGCATTTATCAGGGCAGAATGGGCTACGCATCTACGGAGTTATTTACGGAAGCGGAGGCGGAGCGTCTGGTAGAGGCAGCCATGGAAAACGCAGCGGCTATCGAAAGCGAAGACACGGTATTTATTCACGGCGCAGGCGATACTTACGAAAAGCTTGAGGCCACAGAAACCACAGAGCCGTCTTCTACAGAAATGATTGAAAGCACTTTACATCTATTAGAGAAGCTCTATGCAAATGACATGCGTGTCATTGATGGCTCTCAGACCTTTACCGGCTACGGCAGACAGAGGATTGCACTGTACAATTCCAAGGGTCTGGACCTGGAGCATGCATTTGATTATTCCCAAATGGGTGCGGTTGCCGTGGTAAAGGACGGCGAGGATATGTTCAATAGCTACTGTGTAAAAACAGATGATTTCACCAAGTTCGATATGGACGATATTGCGGCAAAGGCGGTAGAGGACGCAGTTGCCCAGATCGGCAAGGACAGCGTGGATTCCGGCGTATACAATATTGTATTATCTAATAAAATGATGGCTACCATGCTTCGGACCTTTTTTGAGGTTTTTTCTGCGGAGCAGGCACAGCGAGGCTTATCATTGTTGGCAGGCAAGGAAGGGGAGGCGATTGCATCTGAACGTGTAACAATCGTGGACGACCCGTTCTGCAAGGACACCTTCATCCGCATGCCTTTTGACGGCGAGGGCGTGGCTACCCGCCGAAACCATGTGATTGAGCAGGGCAAGCTTTGCACTTTGCTGCACAATCTGGCAACAGCCCACAAAGCAGGCGTAGCTTCTACCGGCAACGGACGAAAGGCGGGCTATGCTGCCGCTGTCAGCGTCCTTCCGTACAATTTCTATCTGGAAAAAGGCGGCGCCGGTTCCAAGGAGGATATTTTTGCAAAAGTTGGTGAAGGTATTTACGTCACTGCCTTAAACGGTCTGCATGCAGGTGCCAACGCTGTAACCGGTGACTTTTCCCTGGCAGCAGAGGGATTCCTGATTTCCGGCGGCGAGATACGCCATGCGGTAAAGAATTTCACAGTCTCCGGCAATTTCTACGAAATGCTTCGTAAGATTGCATTGGTGGGAGATGATTTGGAATTTTCCAGCCCGAGCAGCTGCTGTTTCGGCGCTCCGACTGTTATGGTAGAGGAGATTTCAGTGGCAGGAAAATAATAATCTATTTGTGTAATTATCACTATATTTTCAAAAAATTTAAAGGAAATAATGAAGAGTAAGCGCAGAACAGGCGTGTCAGCAAGTAATTTTGCATAAAAGAATGCAAGAAACATCAATTTTCTGTGTGAAATAGTGCGAAAACAAATTAAAAGGTTGAAAAAAACGGCAAAAATGCTATAATATTTTTTAAAAATATCTTACAATAATTACTTTTGAGGCGGAAGTAATGAAAAGAGAATTTAGAGAATACGAAAAGAAAAACGATTTTTTAATATGCGTGGATTCAGATGGCAGTGCTATGGATACTATGGAGGTAAAGCACCGTCAATGTTTTGGTCCTTGCGTAGTAGAAGAGTGGGGCCTGCAGGAATATGAACAGCAGGTGCTGCACATTTGGAATGCCGTTAATTTATATTCTATTAACCGTGGTGTGAACCGTTTTGTAGGTTTATTGTTGGTTTTGGAATATGTCAATAAGAACCTGACCCTGATTGAGGGATTGGAAGATTTGGCACGCTGGGTGGAGAGCACCAAGGAGCTGTCCAATGCAGCCATGCTTCGTTACTTGGAAGATGACAGCAGTCCGTTTTTACAAAAAGTGCTTCATTGGGCACAAAAAGTGAGTCTGCATATTGCATTATTGCCAGTAGAGGAGCGTCGTCCCTTTGAAGGTGTGGCTGAGGTGCTTTTATCGGTCATGGACGAAAGTGACATCGTAGTAGTGTCGGCAGCCAACCCTGATGCTATTTTTGAGGAGTGGGAATTACACGGTCTTGCTTATTTTGTAAATCAGATGTTCAGCCAGAATATTGGCTCGAAGGATTTTTGCATTTCTGAGCTGCTAAAAAAGGGATATGATCCCAATAAGGTGATTATGATAGGGGATTCCATGGAGGATTTGGAAGCTGCCAGAGCCTGTGGCATTCATTTTTATCCTATTATTATTTTTAAAGAAGAGGTTTCCTGGAGTCGTTTTGATCAGGAGGCACTGGGACGGTTTTATGACGGTACTTATGCCGGAGATTATGAACAGGCGCTTATACAGGAGTTTGTAGAAGCATTGAGCGCAAGCTACGAATAAATTTTAGCCGTGCTGCACCGGGCTGTAGCACGGTTTTTGTATATATGGGTAGGAGATACCGGAATGATAGACAGAAAAGAGATTATTCGATATTTAGGATATAAAGGAGAGCAGCCGGGACAGGATATTTTAGATTTGATAGAGGTCTGTGTGGCGGAAGTGGAAGCAGCGGCGGTGCCAAAGCATGTGTGCCGCAGATTTCCGGTGCGGGTAACCGGGGAGACGGTGGCGGCAGCAGGGCTTACCTTTTACAGCAAAAGGCTGGCAACGAATTTGAAGGACTGCGCAGAGGTGGTATTTTTTGCAGCCACCCTGGGCGTTGGCGTGGATCGTTTGCTGCAGAAGTATTTAAAGCTGCAGGTCAGCAAAGCGGTAGTAGTGCAGGCGGTGGCGGCAGCGGCCATGGAAGGCTATTGTAATCAGTGCCAGAAAGAGTTGGAGGCTTCCTGCGCGGAGGAAGGCTTATTTGTGCGGCCTCGCTACAGTCCGGGCTACGGAGACCTGGAGCTGGCAGTGCAGGGAGAATTTCTGCAGGTACTGCAGGCCCACAAAACGGTGGGTATTGTGTTGACGGAAGGGGATATTATGTTGCCGGAGAAAAGTGTTACAGCTATTATGGGGCTTAGTCCGGTGCGGACTGCCTGTCATAGAGAAGGCTGTGAAATGTGCGGCAATGTGAACTGCGCTTACAGACGCATTTAAGTGGGAAGATGAAAAGCCGGGATGCAAGTGGCTAGGAGCAGCATATGTTGCATTTTGATATTAATTTGATATTATTTTGATATGCCCTCTATGGGCGAAATGGAGCAATTATGAATATACGTGAACAATTAGGTAAGAGAATTTTATTTTTTGACGGCGGTATGGGTACGTTATTGCAGGCCAGAGGACTGAAGCCGGGGGAACTTCCGGAAAGCTGGAATCTGACCAGACCGGAGGAGATTATTTCCATACACCAGGCTTATCTTGAAGCCGGAGCTGATATTATCCTGGCCAATACCTTTGGAGCCAATTCTTTGAAATTCCCTGAGAATGTAAGGAAAATCGTAGCGGCAGGTGTAGCCAATGCAAAGACCGCTGTAGCAGAGAGCGGCAAGGAAGCTTATGTGGCATTGGATCTGGGGCCTACCGGAAAGCTGTTAAAACCTATGGGGACATTGGATTTCGAGGATGCAGTAACTATATATAAGGAAGTGATTACGGCCGGAGCCGAGGCCGGAGCCGATTTGGTGGTTATCGAAACCATGAGTGATACTTACGAACTG
>JAFTXF010000182.1 GCA_017461685.1 Lachnospiraceae bacterium | reverse complement strand
TGGCACGGTACTGAGATACATCATCCTATTGAAAGACCGTAAACACTGCTCAGCAAGCCGGCCAAAGGATATAGGCATAGCCACCATCGTTAATACCCCTGAGCATATGAGCCTAAAAAGCCTTCCTCATAGCCCTGCATTCTCAGTCATAGAAAACACTACAAACGGAACCCTAACTCCATTTGCTCCTGCCAGTTCTTTATTAGACGCCCTGTATGAATCCGTGCCCAAATGCGGCAAATCCATCTTAATGCTGGGCGGTTACATGATATTGTTTCAGACCTTCTTTGTAACCTTAAAGGAGCTGCTTTTCAGTATAAGCATCACCACTTCTAAACTATATCCCCTGGTGGAAATCACCGGCGGATTATTTTTGCAGCCTGAAAGTACTGCGCTGCCTGAAATACTCTTCTGGAATACCTGGGGCGGCGCCTGCTGTATGTTACAAACCTACAGCTTTATAAAGCCAGTAGGGGTATCCATGAAAAGCTATGTTTTTCACAAAACCGTACTGGCTCTTTTGGCATATATGCTGGGAATCGTTTTACATTAAATCTAAAGTAATTTCGCCGGTATTGGAGGAAACTGGCTCATATGTACCTTCTTCATCCTCTTCGCCGCGAAGCTCCTTGCGGTTGTTTAACACAACCTCATGATACTGATTTAAGCTTGTAAGCATATTTTCATACTGACCGGAGGTAGTCTGAATAGAATGTGCAAGTAAATTCTCAATGCTTGCCAGCAAATCATCTGTGTACTGAACTGCTGCCACACGCATAGCGTCAGCTTCAGCTGCAGCAGCATCTACAAGCTCCTGGGCTTTCTGACGTGCAAGAGTTTCTACCTCCTGAGCTCTTGCATGTGCCTGCTGCATGATCTCGTGTTCGCTTACTAATTCGTTGGTCTGAATCGTAGCCTTATTTACCAAAGCTTCTGCCTTGGAACGTGCATCATCCAAAATAGCATCCTTCTGTGCCATAATCTTCTGATAACGCTTTAATTCTTCCGGTGTGCGTCTCTTAAGCTCGTCCAAAAGCTCCTCGATATGATATCTGTCTACAATGATATTCTCCTTGGAAAATGCCTGTGGCTTACAGCTCGCTATATACTGTTCGATTTCGTCAATTAACTGTTCCATTCTGCTTTGCATCATCTTTACTCCTCCAATTTATATTGATATTTTTCAAATAATTTGCTTACAATACAATCCGGCACCATACCCCGGATGTCGCCGTGAAATTTGGCAACCTGTCTCACGGCAGAGCTGCTTAAATGTCCATATTCCTGACTGCTGGCCAGAAAATAAGTTTCTACCTGCCCCTGGGATAAAATCTGATTAAACTGTGCTGTCTGAAGCTCATACTCAAAATCTGATACGGTACGCAATCCTCTCACAGAAACCTGAATATCATGAGCCTTGGCATAGTCCACCAAAAATCCGGAAAAAGCATCCACCCTGACATTGGGGATGTCCTTTACAGCCTCTGTAATCATATTAACACGTTCTTCTACAGAAAACAACGGAGACTTATCAGGATTATGCAAAACTGCAACAATTAATTCGTCAAAATTTGCCGCAGCACGCTTAATAATGTCTAAATGCCCCATCGTCAAAGGGTCAAAACTCCCCGGATAAACTGCTTTTCTCATAATGTTATCCTCCAGATACTTTACATTTATGAAACTGCTTTCGTGCTTTTACGGCAACAGTCTTCTGATAAATACATGCTTATTGGTCTTATAACGTTTCTCTTTATAAACCTCAAAACCGATACCTTCTACATAATCAAAGTCCGTATCCAGCGAAGCCTCTACGATAATCATTGTGTCATCCGAAACAAACTTCATATCCTTTAAATATGTGAGTACCTGCTTCTCATGCCCCATATCATAAGGCGGATCCATAAAAATAATATCCACCTCTTTTTCAAAAATATGATGCAACGCACTAACCGCATCCGTCTTTAATACCACCGCCAAATCCTTAAGCCTGGTAAAGCCCAAATTAGCCTCAATACACCCAATCGGCTCCTTGGCATTCTCTACAAAATAAGCCTTCCTGGCCCCACGGCTCAAAGCTTCAATCCCAATACCGCCACTGCCGCTAAACATATCCACAAACACACAATCCGCAAGATAAGGATGAATCATATTAAACAAAGTCTCTTTAATCCGGTCCTGCGTAGGTCTGGTATTAAGCCCCTCCGGAGTCCTAAGCTTCATCCCCCTGCAGGTTCCTGCTATTACTCTCATATTTCCTTTTCCTTTCTCTTACCAACCATCCGCGCATTGCGAAATATCGCAGCCCGGCAGGGGGAGCAAAATATATTTCGGCACAGGGACCTTGAAAAGCGCCGGTCCTTAGTGAAGCAAGGTGCTTTGCGCCGCAGCCTGAACTTAGTACCGCTGCGTTTTTCATGGAGCGAAAGCGTGCCCTGAGACGAAATATATTTTACTCCGCCTGCCGGACTGCGATATTTCGCAATGCTCACAAACCTACGCTCTCACCTTTACTCCGTTGCCGTCACGTTTTCCAAGCTTGATTTTATTTAATTCCAGCTGCTTGGATTTATATTCTATCACCATCGGGTCATTATAATTTAAACTGTAAACCGCTTCCACTTCATCGCCGTCCTTCAGCTTCATGCCTCTTACACCCACTGCTGCCTTTTTCTTTTCAGGAATCTCTTCTATGCTGAAACGTAAGAAATAACCATCCTTAGACTGCATCACGATGCACTTCTGCTCCTTCAGGCTTTCTACAAATACGACCTCATCGTCATCCTGAAGCTTCGTAGCCGCTACATTTCTCTTGGCAACATCAAACTCGCCGCCATCAACCACCTTGCACATACCCTGCTTAGTAACAAACATCACGCGGTACAGGTTCAAATCGGACTGACTTGCCGCGTATACAATCTGCTCCTTCTCCATGCTGTAGGTACTGATATTATCCACGGGTACAGACTTGTCACGGAATTTACCGAACGGCACATCCATCACCTTTATCGTATGCAGCTGACCTTTATCAGTAAACAGACACACCTTACCGGTATTCTTACACTTAAATACAAAACGGTTCTCACTAAGGGCTGCTTCTTTATTACGTTCGAAGGTAGCTTCATCTACGGTCTTGGCATAACCGAAACGATCCAGCATAAAATACACGTCTAATTCCTGCTGCTTTGCTTCTTCAAACACAGCCTCAGCACCGTTCTCTATGGTGGTGCGTCTGTCCCGCTTGTACTCCTTTTTGAAGCCTTCCATGTCATTGATAATAACCTGTGCCATAGCGTCACGTCTGGCCAGAATATCCTCGTATTTGAAAATATTAGTGAGGGTATCCTCGTGCTCTGCAATCAATGCTTCAATTTCCAGACCGATTAACTTATACAGACGCATATCCAGAATAGCATTGGCCTGCTTTTCCGTAAATCGAAGCTGGCTGGCCATAATCTCAGAGCCCTTGCTTTTAAACTTAATGCCCTTGGTCTCACCGTCTACCAGACAGCCCTTTGCCATGGCTCTGTCCTTGGAACCACGCAAAATCTCGATAATCAAATCGATGACATTGCAGGCCTTAATCAAGCCCTCCTGAATCTCCTTGCGCTCTAATTCTTTATTTAAAAGTGTGGTATACTTACGTTTTGCCACTTCGAACTGGAAGTCAATATTGGCCTTTAAAATATCCTTAAGCCCCATGGTTTCCGGTCTGCCATTGTGAATGGCCAACATATTGACACCGAAAGTATCCTCTAAACGGGTCTTTTTGTAAAGCATATTGATGAAGTTGTCCACATCCGTATCTTTACGCACTTCAATAACAATACGAATACCTTCTTTGGAGGACTGATTGGATATATCCACAATGTCCGTAGTTTTCTTGGTCTCAGCAAGTGCAGCCACGTCGGATAAAAACTTGCCGATACCTGCACCAATCATAGTGTACGGAATTTCTGTTATGACAATGTTAATACGGCCGCCTTTTGCCTTCTCCGTAGTCACACGACCACGAATTTTCACCTTGCCTGCACCGGTTTCGTAAATATCCAATAGCTCATCTTTATTGATTACGATACCGCCTGTAGGGAAATCCGGTCCCTTTACATATCGCATCAGTTCTCTGGTCGTAATATCCGGGTTCAGCATATAGGCCTTGGCAGCATCTACAACCTCTGCAAAATTGTGAGGCGGAATACTGGTAGCCATACCTACTGCAATACCCTCAGAACCGTTAATCAGTAAATTCGGAAACTTAGCCGGTAATACGCTCGGCTCCTTCTCGGTTTCGTCAAAGTTTGGAACAAAATCTACAACGTCCTTGTCTAAATCGGCAAGTAAGCCCTCCTGACTGATACGCTCAAGTCTTGCCTCTGTATAACGCATGGCAGCGGCGCCATCACCCTCGATATTACCAAAGTTACCGTGACCATCTACAAGAGGAAGTCCCTTTTTGAAGTCCTGGGTCATCACAACCAAAGCTTCGTAAATGGAGCTGTCACCGTGAGGGTGGTATTTACCCATGGTATCACCCACAATACGGGCGCTCTTACGGTATGGCTTGTCATAACGGATGCCCAACTCATGCATGTCGTACAAAGTACGGCGCTGTACCGGCTTCAAACCGTCTCTTGCATCCGGTAATGCTCTTGCAACAATAACGCTCATAGCATAGTCAATAAAGGACTTCTGCATGACGTCTGAATATTCTGTTTTTATAATTCTATCATCCATCACATCTCACTCCTAAATGTCTAATTCTGCGTCTGTCGCATGCTCATAAATAAACTCTTTACGGGCTGTAACTTCCGTACCCATAAGCATTTCCGTCACCTGGCTTGCCATACGGCCGTCTTCTATCTCCACCTGCTTTAACAGTCGGGTCTCCGGATTCAAGGTAGTCTCCCAAAGCTGTTCCGCGTCCATTTCACCAAGACCTTTGTAACGTTGTAACGTGAAAGGTCCTTTGTGCTTTTTGCGATACTGCTCTAAGGCTTTGTCATCATATAAGTACTCTTCCTGTCCCTTGCTTGGCATAGCCTTGTACAATGGAGGCATGGCAATGTATACGTGTCCATTGTAAATAAGCTCAGGCATAAAACGATAAAACAAGGTTAAAAGTAATGTAGAAATATGTTCTCCATCCACGTCCGCATCGGCCATAATGATAATCTTGTCATAGCGCAGCTTGGAAATATCAAAGTCATTACCGTAACCCTCGGAAAAACCACAGCCAAAGGCATTGATCATGGTCTTAATCTCTGCATTGGCAAGGACTTTGTCGATGCTGGCCTTTTCCACGTTTAAAATCTTACCTCTGATAGGTAAAATTGCCTGATACATTCGATTTCTGGCACTCTTGGCACTGCCGCCGGCGGAATCACCCTCTACGATAAAGATTTCGCACTTTTCAGCGTCCTTGGACTCACAGTTAGCCAGCTTGCCATTGGAATCAAAGGAAAACTTCTGCTTGGTCAGCAGATTGGTCTTGGCACGCTCTTCGCTCTTACGAATCTTGGCTGCCTTTTCTGCGCAGGAAATAACACCCTTAAGTGTTTCTAAATTTCTGTCAAAAAATCTTACAATTTCTTCACTGGTAATCTTACTCACTGCCTTGGCAGCGTCCTGATTGTCCAGCTTAGTCTTGGTCTGCCCTTCAAATCTCGGGTCCGGATGCTTGATGGAAACCACAGCCGTCATACCATTACGTACATCTGCACCGGTAAAATTTACATCCTTTTCCTTTAATATATTCAGTTCACGGGCATAGCTATTGATTACGGTTGTAAACTGTGTCTTAAAACCGGTCAAATGCGTACCGCCCTCGGAATTATAAATATTGTTACAAAAGCCCAGAATATTTTCGTGGAATTCATTGACATACTGGAATGCCACCTCACAGGTAATGCCTTCACTCTCGCCCTTAAAATAAACCACGTCATGAACCGCTTCACTGGACTTGTTCATATCCTTAATAAAGCCAATAATACCTTCCGGCTCATGGTAAATGATTTCCTCCGGCTCTTCCTTACGCATATCTTTAAAGATAATGGTAAGCTCCGGATTTAAGTAGGCAGTCTCATGCATACGGCTCTTGATGTCATCTTCTTTAAAGCGAACCTTATCAAAAATCTCATCATCCGGCAGGAAATTAATGCTGGTACCGGTTTCTTTGGTCTTACCGATGACAGGCAGCAGCCCGTCTATCAGCTCTGTAGTCGGAATGCCTCGCTCATAACTATCATAGTGAATAGCTCCGCCTACCTTTACTGTAACGGAAAGCCGTTTGGACAAAGCATTTACAACCGAAGAACCTACACCGTGCAGACCACCACTGGTTTTGTAAGCCGTATTGTCAAATTTACCGCCCGCATGCAGCGTAGTAAATACCAGACGTTCCGCACTGATGCCCTTTTCATGCATGCCTACAGGGATACCTCGTCCGTTATCAGAGACCGTACAGGAACCGTCTGCTTCTAACGTAACCTGAATCTCTGAACAGTACCCCGCCAGATGCTCATCCACAGAGTTGTCTACGATTTCATAAATCAAGTGATTTAAACCTTTGGTAGAAACGCTGCCGATATACATACCCGGACGCACTCTGACCGCTTCTAAACCTTCTAATACGGTTATATTCTCCGCACCGTATGTGTTGTTTTTTGCCATAATCCATTCCTCATTATCGTTTGATATCATCATATACCGTTCCCTGACAGGCTGTATCTGATTTCTCTGCAAGCATCGTCTGTCAGCCCCCAAATACAATTATTGAGCCGTTCCGGAAACCGTTCCGTATTTTGCCAAGCTGCACACAATAGCTTGTGGGCACAATTCTCACAAAATACCATATATCGTAAACTTTACCACAAAATCAGCAGGTTTGCAAGTGGAGGTCGCCCTGCTGATGTAATTATTTTACAAATTGCACAAAAAAACTGCTACAGTATTCTGTAACAGCTTTTATCATATTTACGGTAACGCTAAATACTGCGAAAATCCAGTCGATTCCAGTGACCGGAGGTAAAATAATCGTTAAGTCCCGCGTGTTCAGGTTTTAATAAATCCGGGTCCTCTTCGATTATTTGTTCCGCCAGTTCTCCACAGGATTTTAAAATATCTGCATCCTGATATATATCCGCCAGTTCAAAATCAAAGTCACCGCTTTGCCTGATGCCAAACAAATCTCCCGGACCTCTCAGCCTTAAATCCTCGCTTGCAATAAAGAAACCGTCATTGGACTTATTTAAAATATCCAGTCGCTCCATAGTCTTTTTATCATCCTTAGAGGAAACAAAAATACAGTAACTTTGCGCATTGCCGCGACCTACACGACCGCGCAGCTGGTGAAGTGCCGCAAGGCCGAAACGTTCGGCATTCTCTACCATGATCACAGTCGCATTAGGCACGTTGATGCCTACCTCAATGACCGTTGTGGATACCAGAATATCCAGCGCTTTTTGGCTAAAAGACTCCATAATACGATTCTTTTCTGCAGGGCGCATTTTCCCGTGCAGGTAGCCGATACGCATGTTTTCCGGCATACATTCACGCAGCTTTTCAGTATAGTCTATTACATTTTCCAGCTTGTTATCCTCGTCCTCACTTGCTTCCACCATAGGGCAAATAATATAGGCCTGATGCCCTTCTTCCACCTGTTTTTGAATAAATCGATATGCTGTAGGTCTATAGTCCGTCCCCACTACACAGTTTTTACGGGGAAGTCTGTTTGCCGGAAGCTCATCAATGACGGACAAATGCATATCACCGTACAAAATAATAGCCAGACTTCGTGGAATCGGTGTGGCACTCATGACCAGAACATGCGGAAAGGCTCCTTTTCCCGCCAGGGCTTCCCGTTGTTTTACGCCGAATCGGTGCTGTTCGTCTGTAATCACCAGTGCAAGCTTGTTAAATTCCACCTTTTCCTGAATGACTGCATGGGTACCGATTGCCAGATTAGCCTCTCCGGACTTTAGTGCTTCGTAGGCTTCCCGCTTTTCTTTAGCAGTCATAGAGCCTACAAGTAATACCGGTTTAAAAGGCAGGTTGTGCGCTTTTATTAATTCACTGAAGCTTTCCATATGTTGTCTGGCAAGCACTTCCGTAGGCGCCATTAACGCGCCCTGATAGCCATTTGTTACCACTTTTAACAGTGCCAGCAGTGCGATAATGGTTTTGCCGCTGCCTACATCTCCCTGTATCAGTCGATTCATCAAATATGGAGAAGATAAATCCTCGCTTACCTCCTGCCAGGTACGCATCTGGGCATTGGTCAGCCTGTAAGGCAAGGCTTCCAAAAAATGATTCAACACCTCTGTGTCCTTCATAAAATAGCCGTTAGGAAGCTTCTCGGCATGTCCTTTTTCCCTACGCACCATGTATACAAACATAAATAATTCATCAAATACCAGTCGTTTTCTCGCCTCTACCAAATGTTCAAAGCTTTCCGGAAAATGAATCCCCTGATAAGCCGAATAAATATCACATAAATGGTACCGTTTCAAAATATAATCCGGCATATAATCTTCTGTGAGTGTTACTTCCTTCAGCACCTGTTTCACGCTGTTAGTTACGATTTTATTGGATAAGCCCTTGGTCAGATTGTACTTCGGAATAATAGAATTGCGAATCAGCTCGAATTCTGCTGCCGAATAAATGGCCGGCTGCTCCATCACAAGCTGACTGTTTTTCACCTGCAAAACTCCTCTAAAATAATAGGAAATGCCCGGAAAAAGCTTATTTTTCAGATACGGCTGATTAAAAAAGGTAAGCTGTACAGCGCCTGAATTGTCCCGCACCAAAACGCTTAATATGGTCAGGTTACGTACTTTCTTTAAGGGCTTCACACTCACAACACTTCCTTTTATGGCCGCTATTTCTCCGGTTTTCAATTCGGAAACGGTACATATATCCTCAAACTTGTCGTAATCTCTCGGAAATGCATGCAATAAATCCTTTACCGTAAATATATCAAGTTTCTGAAATAACCGGGCTGTTTTGTCTCCGATGCCCTTTAACTCTAAAATAGAATCCGTAAGTTTCATGACTTCTCCGTTTCCCATCACAGACCTACAGGATACTGACTCCACCTCATACAATCTACGTAAGCCTGTCCATGGTTTCTCTTTCATTTTCCAGTGTAAAACAAAGCGGACAAGTCCGCTTCGAACTCCCTAAATTTCTCAATCCCCACGGGACTTGCTCCGCTTCCGGTGCCGATGTGCAGCTGCAAAGCAGCCTTCCTATGCACATCGTGCACATCCTCGCAGAGCGTTATTTGGTTACATAGGAAGGCACTCTTTCCTATGTAACCAAATAGGGCAGCCAGAAGCTGCCCTTTAAAAACTTTATGACATATGCAGACTTTTCTGCCGTCACCCGTATAATTCCTTATCATATAAGGAAAAATATTATTCTGCTGAAATCACATAATAATAAATCGGCTGACCGCCATACTGAAGCTCAACATCCACTGCCGGATGTCTGCTGCTTATGGCATCGCTAAGCGCTGCAGCATCTTCCTCAGTTACATCACTGCCGTAATAAATGCTGATTAATTCAATATCATCATTTACCATGGCGTCTACCATCTCTAATGTAATCTCTGTCATATCAGTGCCGACAGCCAAAATACCCGCATCGCCGATACCCATGTAATCGCCGCATTTAATTTCCTTATCATCAATCATGGTGTCTCTTACTGCATAAGTAACCTGACCGGTCTTTACACGTTTGATTTCGGCAATCATGTTCTCTTCGTTTTCTTCCACCCTTCAATCAGGCACATAGTTGATAATGGCTGTAATACCCTGCGGCACTGTTTTGGTAGGGATAACAACAATCTGCTTATCTTCCACCAAAGCCTTTGCCTGATTAGCAGCAAGAATAATATTGCTGTTGTTTGGCAGGATAAATATAGTGTCTGCATTTACACGGTCGATGGCATTTAACATATCCTCTGTAGACGGATTCATGGTCTGGCCACCCTCGATAATATAATCAAC
>JAFTXF010000181.1 GCA_017461685.1 Lachnospiraceae bacterium | reverse complement strand
AGTCTGCACAGCCTGCTCGTATACATCTTGTTTCAGCTTACCTTCTATATAAGGAAGCATTTTATTTTTACAAAACATATTGAAAGTATTCTCGTACAAAGGCTGAAACATCAGTATCAACTGCATCCCAATGACCACTATTACTATCGTAGAAAATGGCTGCCCGGTCTGCAGCATATTAATAATCGTACTCGGAAGATAAACTCCTACCATCTGGCACACCGGAATGATAATTGCCCAGAATAATAACGATAAAAATACAAATAATCGACCGTACTTTAAGTAAGGTCGATACAACCAGATAATGTCACTTAAAATTTTACGTAATTTGTGCATTGCCGTCCCCCTCTAAATGTCTGTCTTTAGACATTTGTTTGTGCAAAGCCGTTCTCCCCTCAAGCTTTCAGGATAGATTTCGTTATTGTATTAACTCTATTTTATGTGATGGTACTCACCTTTGTCAAGGAAGAGTAACAACATCACTTGTATTTGTAGCGCGGTGGTGACGGTATGCTTTGTATCGCACTGCACAAAAAGAAGCCCCATAATCACTTATAGGGCCTCTCCATAATCCATATGTAAAGTTTATCTTATACCACACCCTGAGCCATCATAGCTTCTGCAACCTTTTCAAAGCCTGCAATGTTAGCACCTGCAACCAGGTCGCCTTCCATGCCGTACTTCTTAGCTGCATCGCTGGATGCCTTGAAGATGTTCTTCATGATCTGCTGAAGCTTCTCATCAACTTCTTCTGCAGTCCATGCATAACGCATAGAGTTCTGGCTCATTTCCAGACCGGAAACAGATACACCGCCTGCATTTACAGCCTTGGATGGAGCGATTACTACGCCGTTTGCCTTGAAGTATTCAACTGCTTCTGCTGTGGTAGGCATATTAGCAACTTCTACGTAGTACTTAACGCCGTTAGCAACGATATTCTTGGCATCTTCGATACCAACTTCATTCTGGGTAGCACAAGGCATAACAACGTCTACCTTGGTAGCCCATGGACGCTGTCCTGCGTAGAAAGGAACGCCAAACTTCTCAGCATAATCCTGAACCTTGTCGCGGCCGGATGCACGCATCTCAAGCATGAAATTAATCTTTTCCTCAGTGCAAACACCGTCTTCATCATATATGTAACCGTCAGGACCGGAAATAGTAAGTACCTTACCGCCTAACTCTGTAATCTTCTTTACAGTACCCCATGCAACATTACCGAAACCGGAAACTGCAAAGGTCTTGCCCTTGATATCTTCGCCATAGGACTTTAACAGCTCAACAACGTAGTAAACTGCGCCGTAACCTGTAGCCTCCGGACGAACTAAGGAACCACCGTAAGGAATGCCCTTACCTGTAAGAACACCTGTGAATTCATTGCGAAGTCTCTTGTACTGACCAAACAGATAACCAATCTCGCGTGCACCAACACCGATATCACCTGCAGGAACGTCGGTATCTGCACCGATATGCTTGGAAAGCTCTGTCATAAAGCTCTGGCAGAAACGCATCACTTCTGCATCAGACTTACCTCTTGGATCAAAGTCGGAACCACCCTTGCCGCCGCCCATAGGAAGGCTGGTAAGGCTGTTTTTGAAAGTCTGCTCAAAGCCTAAGAACTTCATAATAGAAGCATTTACTGATGGGTGGAAACGAAGTCCGCCCTTATATGGACCAATCGCTGAATTGAACTGAACACGGAAACCGCGGTTAACCTGTGGCTTACCGTTATCATCAACCCAAGGAACTCGGAATGTAATCATTCTCTCAGGTTCAACCATGCGGTCGATAACACCGCTCTCTACAAGCTTAGGATTCTGTTCAACAACCGGCTCAAGAGATTCTAAAACCTCTGCAACTGCCTGAAGGAATTCCGGCTCGCCTGCATTACGTTTTGCAACATCAGCGTAAACTTTTTTCAAATATTCATTGTTCAACATAAATACTTCCTCCTCAAAGTATTACTAACAAATTATGGCAATTTAAACCACTAAAGCAATATTAAACTTTTTGAATTAATTTGTCAATAGGTGTCATTTTAATTTCTGCACCTACTTGACACATTCATTTATATGAAAGAAAAAGTAATTTCATTCCAAAATTAATGAAAGAAATCTATAAACAATGCAAAGCATCCGCCACGCTGCCAACGCCCAGTAAGCGCATTCCTTCCACCTCGCCAACGTCTTTTAAGCAGACTTCCGGTAAAATACAGGTGGTAAAGCCCAGCTTTCTGGCCTCCATCACGCGCTGCTTGGCCATATTGACTGCACGTACTTCACCGCTTAAGCCGATTTCTCCAAAACACAGCATCTTCGGGTCTAACGGTAAATTTCTGTGGCTGGATATAATGGCCAGTACCATGCCCAAATCAATGGCCGGCTCGGTAATACGTATGCCTCCTGCAATATTGACATAAGCGTCGCAGGCAGCCAGCTGCATACCCAATCGCTTCTCCAATACTGCCATCAGCAAATTCATACGGTTAAAATCCGTGCCGGTAGCCTGACGCCTCGGAATACCGAAGCTGGTGTTACATACGAGAGCCTGGATTTCTACCAGAATCGGCCTGGTACCCTCCATGGAACAAACCACCACGGAACCGCTGGCTTCCTCCGGGCGGCCGGTAAGCATGTATTCGGAAGGATTGGCTACCTCCGCCAGTCCCCTCTCCTGCATCTCAAATACGCCAATCTCATTGGTAGCGCCAAATCGATTCTTGACCCCTCGCAAAATACGGTAGGAAGCATGTCTGTCCCCTTCAAAATACAGCACGGTATCCACCATATGCTCTAATACTCTCGGACCTGCCACCGTACCTTCCTTGGTCACATGTCCCACAATAAAAATGCTGACGCCCTGTACCTTGGCCAACTGCATCAGCACTGCCGTACTCTCTCTGACCTGTGACACACTGCCCGGTGCTGCGGACACCTCCTGCCTGAACATGGTCTGAATGGAGTCAATCACCACCACCTGGGGCTTCTCACTGCGCACCGTCATATCGATCACATCCAAATCCGTCTCACACAAAAGCCTTAGATGGTCGTCAAACTCTCCGATACGTTCTGCCCGCAGCTTAATCTGGCGCAAAGATTCCTCACCGGAAATATAAAGTACATCGACCTGCTTGGCAGCCAAACGTTTGCACACCTGCAAAAGCAGGGTAGATTTGCCGATACCCGGGTCTCCGCCTACCAGAGTCAGGCTGCCGGCCACAATACCGCCGCCCAACACACGGTCTAATTCCACAATATCCGTAGTAAGTCGGTCTTCTTCCTTTAAATCAATGCCGGAAATAGGCAGAGGCTTTGCATCCTCTCTTAATCCCATGGTGACACGTTTACCTTTGGCGGTCACCTTTACCGGCTCTTCTACAAAACTGTTCCATGCTCGGCAGCCGGGACACTGTCCCAGCCACTTGCTGGATTCATGACCGCATTCCTGACAAAAGAATACGGTACCTGTTTTTTTATTTGCCATAGTATTTTCTCTCTATACAAAATCACTTAATCTTAAAATTCACCTTGCCGCCGGAAAAACCTGCCACAATATGGCTGCCTGCTCCCAGCTTCTTTACTAAAATTTCCTCTGCCAGTGCATCCTCAATCACACTCTGCATAGCTCGCTTTAACGGACGGGCTCCCATCTTGGCATCGGCATATTTCTCCACCAGATGTTCCTTTAACGCCGGGGTAATCTCTAACTTCATGCCCAGCTGCTCTTCCATGCGCTTACCCAACTGCTTTGAGAGCAGGCCCACGATAGACTTCATTTCCTCGCGGGTCAACGGATGGAATACGATAATCTCATCGATACGATTAATAAACTCCGGCTTAAAGAGGCGTTTCACTTCCTCCATAACCCCTGACTTCATCCGTTCAAAATCCTTCTCCTGGTCGGATTTTGCTGCAAAGCCCAGATTTTTCGGGTCTACGATACGGTTTGCCCCTGCATTGGAGGTCATAATAATGACGGTATTCTTGAAGCTTACCTTGCGGCCCTTGGAATCGGTAATGTGGCCGTCATCCAATACCTGTAATAAAATATTAAATACGTCCGGATGTGCCTTCTCGATTTCATCAAAAAGAACCACGGAATAAGGGTTCTTGCGAATCTTCTCAGAGAGCTGGCCTCCGTCATCAAAGCCCACATAGCCCGGAGGGGAACCGATCATCTTGGATACGGAATGACCTTCCATATATTCGGACATGTCCACACGAATCAGGGCGTTCTCATCACCGAACATGGCTTCCGCCAAAGCCTTGGAAAGCTCCGTCTTGCCCACACCGGTAGGTCCCAGGAAGAGGAATGAACCGATAGGTCTCTTCGGATCCTTCAGTCCTACACGTCCTCTGCGCATAGCCTTGGCTACAGCAGTCACTGCCTGACTCTGGCCGATGACTCTCTCGTGAAGCACCTGCTCTAACTTCAGCAGACGTTCGCCCTCTTTCTCAGCCAGCTTGGTCACCGGAATCTTGGTCCAGGTGGAAACCACACGGGCAATGTCCGCTTCTCCGATACGGATGGTCTCCGTCTGCTTCTCCCTATTGGCACGTTTTAACAGGCGCTGATACTTTCTGTCCAGCTCCTCCTGAGCGCCCCGCACCTCTTTGGCCTCCTCCAGACGGCCTTCCTTCAGACACTGCTCCAATTGCAAATCCAAATCCTTTAATTCTTTCTCCAAAGTCTTCAGTTTATCCGGCTTCTCCATATCACGGATACGGGCAGCACTGGCTGCTTCATCAATCAGATCAATAGCCTTATCCGGCAGATTCCGGTCATTAATATATCGCTCAGAAAGCTTCACGGCTGCTTCAATAGCCTCCGGAGAAATCATCACCTGATGGTGCTCCTCATACTTGTATGCCACACCTGTCAGGATTCGAATAGCCTCAGTCTCGCCGGGCTCTTCCACACTCACCGGCTGGAAGCGGCGCTCTAATGCAGCATCCTTCTCAATATATTTGCGGTACTCTGTAATGGTAGTGGCGCCAATCAGCTGTATCTCACCACGGGCCAGGCTCGGCTTTAAAATATTGGAGGCGTCAATAGCGCCTTCTGCTCCGCCTGCTCCGATGATAGTATGCAATTCATCCAAAAACAGAATAATATTGCCGTCTGCAATCACCTCGGCAATCACATTCTTAATACGTTCTTCAAATTCACCACGGTACTTACTGCCCGCCACCATACCTGACAAATCCAGTGTCATCAGACGTTTATGCTGCACGGTAGGCGGTACATCCCCTGCCACAATACGCTGGGCCAGACCTTCTACCACGGCCGTCTTGCCTACGCCGGGCTCACCAATGAGACAAGGATTGTTCTTGGTACGTCTGGATAAAATCTGAATGGCCCGGTTAATCTCTTCCTCTCTGCCAATCACCGGATCCAACTTACCTGCTTTGGCAAGAGCAGTCAAATCCCTGCTGTACTGCTCCAGAGTCCCGGTCTTACCTTTGCCGGAGCCCTGCTGCAGATCCTCCTTGTACAGGCCGCCGTCTTCCCCCATGGCAATCAAGGTGTCCACATAAAGCTTCTGGGCACTGACACCGATGGTATTAATCAGGCGCACTGCCACATTATCGCCCTCTTTGATCATGGCCAGTAAAATGTGCTCTGTACCCGTCTTCTCACTCTGGAACCGGCTTGCCAGTCCATGTGCGTCCTCTAACACTACCTTCGCCCTTGGGGAATATTTCTCCTTGTCATGTAATAATACAGTGGAATCAAAGGCAATCAAATCCTTAATCAACTCTCTGATACGGGCTGCATTCACTCCGTTGTCCTGCAAAACGATGCTGGCCGTGCCGGAGCCCTCCTCTACCAGTCCCAATAAAATATGTTCACAGCCAACGTAGCCCTGATGCATACGCTTGGCATACCTCTCTGCCAGCATCAGTGCCGCCTTGGCATTTGCCGTAAAATCACGCAATTTCCTGTCCTCCTGAAAATAATATCTATAAGTTCTTATGGTATATAATCTGTAATCCCTTTAATAACAGGTCATCCTCCAAAATCATCTGTCTCTTACATAACGGTACCACAATAGACGCCAGACCACCGGTGGCTACCACCGTACAGGCTTCGCCTAATTCCTCTTCAATACGTGCAATCAGACTGTCCAAAGCAGCAGCATGCCCGAAAAGCGCCCCGCTCTTCATACTGTCAATGGTGTTACTGCCAATCAAGCGCTTCGGCGCATCCAGACTAATCTGTGTCAGCTGTGCCGTACAGCTCACCAAAGAATCCGTAGCCACACGTACTCCCGGCATAATCAGGCATCCGATATATGCCCCTGCACTGTTCATCACGCTGATGGTGGTAGCAGTACCCATGTCAATAATAATGAGCGGCAGCTTGTACTCTGCCATAGCCGCCACAGCACTTGCCACCTGGTCACTGCCTAACTGTGCAGGATTATCCGTCTGAATCCGTAAACCAGTCTTAAGCCCCGGCCCAAGTACCTTAATGCTTTTGTGAAGAAGCTTCTCTGCCGCCTGCCGTACACTCTCTGTCAAAGGCGGCACCACAGAAGAAATAATACCGCCTTCAATCTGTTCCGGAACTATATGGTATAATTCCAATACGTTCTTTAATGTAATGGCATACTCCAAAACCGTACGTTTCTTGTCTGTGGCCATTCTCTCGATAAAATAAGTATGCTCTCCTTCAATGCACCCTACTACTATATTAGTATTCCCAATATCTATTACTAAAATCATAGTCGTATCCTCACTATTCCATACTGCCGTATTCGCTGTAAATCTCATCAATCAGATCATGCACCGCCTGCCTGGAAATGCCCTTACAGCTGCTCTTGGCCAAAGCAACCAAAAGGTCCTGCTTTAATTCCTGTGTAGCCTTCAGCCTGTCCAGATCAATGGATATCACTGCCCCTCTTCTGCGGTCTACCTTCACAAAGCCCTCCTGCTTTAAGACAGTGTAAGCTTTATTCACCGTATGCATATTGATACCGATGTGCTCTGCCAGCTGTCGCACGCTGGGCAGGGAATCCCCCTCTTTTAATTCCATGGTGGCAATGCCCATAATGATTTGATTGCGAAGCTGCAAATACAAAGCTTCATCACTGTTAAAATCTATCTTTATCAGCATATTCTCTCCTCCCGCCTGCACATTTCTTTTGTTATAGAAACATTATAACAGAGTGTACATAGAAAAGGCAACACCCTTTCTTAGGGTATTGCCTCTTTTGTATAAATATTTTCTTAAATATGCTCAAAATTATTTATTATGCTTTCGTATACACCGAAAATATTCGTTATTCTTCCATATCCAGGAAGTCAAACTCTAAATCATCATCATCCGTCAGGAAATTCTTACTCTTCCAACCTCCGGACTGTGGTTTTGAGTTAACGCCCGCCTGACTGTTTTTTAACTCCTGTTGGGTTGCCTTGACAATATCCATCGTATTCGGCAGAACCTCTGACTTCACCGGCTGACTCATCGGCTTGGCCGGCTGTTGCACCTTTGTCTGAGCCATGGGCTGATTTGCCGGCTTGGCCGGCTGCTGCGCTGCTGACGTTCCTTCCGTTTTCACTGCCTGCTGTACTGCGGACTGAAGGGTTGCCTTGACAGACTGCTGTGGCACTGTCTGACCCGTCGGCTTCACAGACTGCTGCGGTACTGTCTGGCTTGTCGGTTTCACGGACTGCTGTGGTGCTGTCTGGCCTGTCGGCTTCACAGACTGCTGCGGTACTGTCTGGCCTGTTGGCTTCACGGACTGCTGCGATGCTGTCTGACCTGCTGGCTTTACAGCATCTGCGGTAAGTACGGGCTTCTTTGGAATGGAAGTGCCCGGCACTGTATTCGCTCCTGCCGGTGTTGCTGCAGATGCCGGCTTGGTTCCTAAGCCTGACTTGTTCTGCGGTGCCTGCTTGGTCTGTGCAGGATTTGCCTGTGGCGTACGGGTCGGGGCCGGCTGCTTCTTGGCACGTACCTGCTTCTCCCGCAGTTCAAAAATAAAATCTTCTGCATCGCGCCATCTCAGATAGAAGAAGGTTGCCGCACCTGCTGCCAAAATAACCAATATCAATAATATAACAACAAAAACCTTGTATACACCGTTGCTACTTTTCTGGACAGGTTCACTATTTAATAAGGAAGAGATTTCCTTGGCATCTCCGGTAGCATTGTCTGTCAGATACCATACGGTAGTACCCTCTGCATTCACCTGACTGCTAATACTGTATGGAGCATCGGTGGTATCCTCAGGGAGTGTAGTAACCGGAACATCAATAATCTGCTCCACCTCTCTGGTAACTTCCTCTACCTTCACCAAATCGGAACGAACATGACCTACTACCATCGTACCGTGATCGTCAAATTCAACCTTGTACCAGATATACCCGTCACCTGTATCTATATCAGACAATACAAGAAATGTATCTCCCCGCTTCATGCTGGCAATCTGCTCGCTGGATGTAGTCGCATCCTGACGTACACGAATCGCATCGGCCCCCGTAACAGTACCTATACGCTCTGTAACCGTTACTGTTTGAACCTGCTGCGTCGTAGTCCCCTGCGGCTCCGTTCCGCTGTCAGAAATCGTCACTGTACTGGCAGGAACATACCCCAGCGTAGTATCATTCACAATCAGCTGATACCACATAGTCCCATCTATATCCTTTAATTCATTATTCACTTTCACTGCCTGACCACTGGCAAGTTCCATTACCTGATTTGAACTGCTGTCCGCTTTCTGTCTCAGTGTAACAGCCTCATTCACAGTGCCTGCCTTTTGAATGTAGGCCTTTACCGGAAGCATCATCCCGTAAAACATAAAGCCTGCAATCAAAACAAGTGATAAAATACGTATTTTCTTCTGTAATTTTTTCAAAGTCTGTACACCTCTCTACCTATTTATTTTAATATATTATTATTTTACTATATATTTTTAAATTTGTATAGGTTTTTCGTCGAAATTTGTCTGATGTAATTTCCTTATATTTTTCTTAATTCTGAGCAGCATGCCTCTGTCCGGGCCCTTTAACAGTACTCGTATCACGAACGATAGCATATAAAAAAGGGGCATACACCACAATTAGCGCAATACCCCTTATCATTTTTAAATATATGGAATCATCTGCCCTGCATCTGAAAGCACCAGATGCGGCTTATCCTCTGAAGCCTCCAAAATCTCCTGAGTAGTCTCTCCGCTCATAACCAAAACGCCCATGATTCCGGCATTCAGACCGCTCTTGATGTCTGTATAAATTCTATCACCAATTACAGCAGTCTCTTCCTTGGTATAGCCATGCTCAGCCATGGCCAGTTCCGGCATCAATGCCGTAGGCTTACCGATTACTACCGGCCTTTTCCCGGTGGCATTAAAAATCATATCGCACACACTGCCGCAGTCAGGCACGCTGCCGTATTCTGTAGGGCATACGTAATCCGGATTGGTAGCAATATACGGAAGCTCTCTGCCAAGTAACAGCTTGCAGACATCCTCTAACTTCTTAAACGTGAGCTCCGTATCAAATCCCATGACAATACAATCCACTTCATCCAGTTCTTCCGTAACTGTAAAACCGTTTTTCCGAAGTTCTGTTTTTAAAGACTCTGTTCCGCACACATAAAGTCTGGCATCCTTATGATGCAGCTTGAGATAATATGCGGTAGCCTGAGAAGATGTAATAAAATCCTCTTCTGTAGCCTCAATTCCCAACTTCGCCAGCTTTTTCACATAATCTGCAACACTTTTGGAGGAATTATTGGTCATAAAAAGGTACCTTTTCCCGGCGTTGCGAATGGTACAAAGTAATTCCACGGTAAAATCATATAGTTGATTTCCCAAATACAACGTACCGTCCATATCGAATAAAAATAAATTTACTTTACTAATATCTTCTATTTTCATTTATATTTCCTCTACATAAGTCACGCCTTCTACGGCCTCTATCATATAAGTTAACATATTACGCATTTTTTGTGAAGGAAGCTTTAAGGTAATTACCGCCGCAGAGCCCGCACCGTCTGCTTTATCTGTACTCTCGGATTCAATGTCCATAAGTTTGATATCTTTTTCTTTTAAGAATGCAGTCAGGTTCTTCATTGCAGTTATCCTATTAAACTCAATATACAAAATAATCGTTCTGGCAGAAGCGGTAATATGCTCATCCAGACTGTGCAGAGATACCATGGCAATAAAAATCATCACGGTTCCCAAAACAGCACCTTCATAAAAGCCCACACCTATGGCCAGACCGATACAGGCAGCGGCCCAAAGTCCGGCGGCAGTGGTGAGACCCTTTACACGGTTATGTCCTGTAGTAATAATAGTACCTGCACCCAAAAAACCGATGCCGCTGATAACCTGTGCACCCATTCTGGAAGGGTCGCCTGTAAGATATTGTTCGCATATGTATTGATTGGTCATCATAACCAGAGTAGCTCCCAGGCATACGAGCATATAAGTACGGAATCCTGCCGGTCTTTTCTTACGTCCTCTTTCAATTCCCAGTACTCCGCCGCAAATAACAGCCAATACCAGCTTTATCGCAACTTCCAGCAGCTTCTCAATCTGTAAATCAATCAATGGCATACGTAAATCCTCCTTTATATGCACTAACGGACAGAGATTTTCTTCTCTGTCCACGTGCATTTTACTTAGTTTTTACATACATTTTACATTATATTTTAGATTCGCGCAATCCCTATTTTACATACAGCTTCGATTACTTTTAGATTCGCGCAACCCCTGTTTTACGTGCAGCTTCGATTACTGCTTCCGCAACTACCTTTGCCACTCTCTTATCCAAAGCCGGAGCAATAATATTTTCTTCATTCAGCTCTTCATCTGAAATCAAAGAAGCCAACGCATAAGAAGTAGCCACCTTCATTTCTTCATTGATACAGGTTGCTCTGCAATCCAAAGCACCGCGGAAAATACCCGGGAATGCCAGCACATTGTTAATCTGGTTCGGGAAATCACTGCGTCCGGTACCTACTACGCGGGCACCTGCTGCCTTGGCCTTATCAGGCATGATTTCCGGTGTCGGATTTGCCATAGGGAAGCAAATCGCATCCTTCGCCATGGAAGCAACCATTTCTTCACTGACAATATTCGGTGCAGATACGCCGATAAATACATCAGCACCCTTCATAGCGTCTGCCAGATTACCCATCTCGTGCTCTAAATTGGTAACTTCTGCAATCTCTGCATGAGCAGCATTTAACTCCGGCATGCCCTTACAGATAATACCGAAACGGTCTACCATCGTCAGATGCTTCACGCCCATGTTTAATAAATGCTTACCGATAGCAATACCTGCGCTTCCGGCGCCATTAATAACTACCTTTACTTCACCGATGTCCTTCTTAACTACACGAAGAGCATTTAAAAGAGCTGCTGCCACTACGATGGCAGTACCGTGCTGGTCATCATGAAATACCGGAATATCGCAGATTTCCTTTAACTTCTGCTCTACCTCAAAGCAGCGCGGTGCGGAAATATCCTCTAAATTAATACCGCCAAAGGAGCCGGAAATCAGATAAATGGTACGTACGAGTTCATCCACATCCTTACTGCGGATACAAATCGGGAAAGCATCCACGTCTGCAAAGGTTTTAAAAAGGGCACATTTGCCTTCCATAACCGGCATACCGGCCTCCGGACCGATATCACCCAGACCCAAAATGGCAGTACCATCCGTAATAACGGCCACCAAATTGTTACGACGTGTTAATTCATAAGACTTATCAATGTCTTTGTTAATAACCAGGCAAGCTTCTGCAACACCCGGTGTATATGCTAAGGAAAGGTCATGACGGTCATTTACCTCACAGCGGGCTACAACCTCGATTTTGCCGTTCCACTCATAATGTT
>JAFTXF010000180.1 GCA_017461685.1 Lachnospiraceae bacterium | reverse complement strand
ACAGAAAGCAGGAGAGAAACCCAAAGCGCTTTGATGTGCTCGGGACCTGCCATAGCAATCACATTATCCAGGGTAAAGGTACCGGTTTTGTCTGTAAAACCGTAATAAAAAACCATGCCCAACGGAATCAGTATAAAGGCTAAAATCCACACATAAAAAGGAGTGGACAGAAGATGATTGGATAGTTTTCGCTTATTCATTGACACCTACGGCCTCCTCATCTTCGGACTGCGGCTTGTTCATAATCTGGATATTTTCCGGGTCAATTAAAATACTAACCTCTGTGCCTACAGGCTGCATGCGGGTAGAGTGTACCAGCCATTCAAAGCCTCCGGCCATAACCTCCATTTCGTAATGAACGCCTTTGAAAATCAGATGGGTAACTACACCGGTCAGGTTAGCCTTTTCAGGGGAAACCAGTTCCACGTCCTCAGGTCTGATTACAACGTCGACAGGCTTATTGGTACCGAAACCTGTATCAATGCAGGCAAATTTGGTACCCAGAATAGAAACCAGCTTGTCCTGAAGCATAATACCGCCGATAATATTGGACTCACCGATAAAGTCAGCAACGAAAGCATTTTCCGGCTCATTGTAAATCTTTTCCGGAGAACCGATCTGCTGAATATAGCCCTGATTCATAACTACAATGGTATCAGACATGGTAAGGGCCTCTTCCTGATCATGAGTAACGTAAATAAAGGTAATACCCAGCTCATTTTTCAGACGAATCAGCTCGTACTGCATGTCCTGACGCAGCTTTAAATCCAAAGCACCCAGAGGCTCATCCAATAAAAGGAGCTTTGGCTCATTTACGATAGCGCGGGCGATGGCAATACGCTGCTTCTGACCGCCGGAAAGAGAATCCGGCATACGGTTTTCATAGCCCTGCAAATTTACAAGCTTCAAAGCGTATTTAATCTTGTCATTGATGTAATCACGGGACTTGCCCTTGATGGTGAGACCGAAGGCAATATTGTCCTTAATATTCATATGTGTAAAAAGAGCGTACTGCTGGAATACAGTATTAAGCGCACGCTTATTCGGAGGAAGCTCTGTAATATCCTGACCGCCGAAAATTACGCGTCCGCTGTCCGGCTGCTCAAAACCGCCCAGAATACGAAGGGTAGTAGTCTTGCCGCATCCGCTGGGACCTAAAAGGGTCAAAAATTCATTTTCTCTGACATATAAGCTTAAATCATCTAATATAAGGTTATCTCCGTAAGATTTGGAAATGTGCTGTAAATCAACTAATTTATTGCTCATGTAAATAATCTCCTTGGTATTCTAAAAGCTTGGTGGTGTGCTGATCCATAAAATAGAAGCACCTGTCTTGGAACTTGCCGTAATATAATGGGTAGTATCTGCCTTAAAGTAGAAGGTCTCGCCCTTCTTGGCCTTGTAACGCTTCTTGCCTAAGTGAATGTAAATGGTACCTGACAAAACATAGCCGAATTCCTCACCGTCGTGAGGGTTATCGGGGTAAGTCCTGCCGCCGGGCTCTAACGAAAGACGGATAGGTTCCATGGCGTTTTTCTGAGCATTGGGGATAATCCACTCGATGGTATTGCCAAGCTCAGGATCCATTTTCCTAAAGTAGTCCGTGTCGTTAAAGACGATCTGCTCCTCCTTCTCTTCCTGGAAAAAAGTGCATAAATCAGAACCGAGACACTGTAAAATATCCGTCAGTGTGGCAATGGAGGGCGATGTCAAATCCCTCTCAAGCTGGGAAATAAATCCCTTAGACAGTTCACTTCGGTCTGCTAACTCCTCCTGAGTCAGACCGTTTTTGACTCGTAAGTCTTTGATTTTGGCTCCAATATTCATAGACAAGCCCCTTTCATGTCTGTAGCTAAAGGCAAACTGTAATTTTAGTATTTGTAAACTTTCTGTGCAAAAATATTGTTTGAAAAGTATTTTAAACTTCAAGTTTAATAAAACTAAACAAACATTAAGATAAATTATATACGTTATTATGAAAAAGTCAACATAATCTTATAAAAAATATTAACAAATTGAAATAAATGTGTTATCATGAAAAAAACGACTGCATGGAGGGTTATTATGTCATCAGATAAATACGTAGCATATGTCTCCACATACACCATGGGAGACAAATTCGGCATTAAGATTTATGACGTTGATATGGAGAAGGGGCGTTTCACTCCAAAGGACAGTGTTGAGATTACAAACTCTTCTTATATTACGATATCGCACAATAAAAAATACCTTTATTCTATTACCGACTTTGGGGTAGAAGCCTTTAAAATCCTGCCGGACGGTGAGCTGGAGTTTTTAAATGAAGCCAGCATCAACGGTATGAGAGGCTGTTATCTGTCTACAGATTACAATGACAAGCTTTTATTTGTAGCAGGCTATCACGACGGCAAGGTTACGGTACTTCGACTGAATAAGGACGGTTCCATTGCCAAGATTACCGATGAGATTTATCACAAGGGCATGGGTAGTATTGCGGAGCGTAACTTCCGCCCTCATGTAAACTGCTCCCGTATGACCAGGGACAATAAGTATTTGTGCGTTGCAGACATCGGTATGGATCATGTGAAGGTGTATAAGGTCGACCACAGAAAGGGCACTTTGAAGCTGGCAGACGTAGTCCGCAGCGAGCCGGAATCCGCACCGAGACATATTAAGTTTTCCAATGACGGCAAATATATGTATGTAGTACATGAATTAAAGAATTACATAGACGTGTATCACTATTATGAAGTGAAGGACAACCCGTATTTTGATAAGATTCAGACGATATCTACACTGAATGATTACCATTCCGGTAATTCTGCAGCCAGTGCACTGAATTTCTCTGATGATTTTCATTATGTAATCAGCTCTAATGCAGGGGATAACAGCGTTGTGATTTACGAGCATGATGAAGAAACAGGTTTACTGACCAAGATTTTGTGTCTGCCGGTGAACGGCTCTTATCCAAAGGATGCTACGCTGTTTCCGGATAATAAGCATCTGGTAAGCTTAAACCACGAGTCCAATACCTTAAGCTTCCTGACGGTAGATCTGGAAAAAGGCACACTGGTGTTAAACGGTCCGACCATTCCGTGTGACAAGCCGAATTCTGTGATATTCCATAAAATATCAGAAAAGAAAAGGCAATCTGAAAAAGCAGGGGAATAAGTTAAAAAACTGCTTGTGAGACGGGCAGGCGAGAAAATCAAAGAAGCATATAAAACTGATAGGTAAATTTGCATTAAAATATATATTTCAGAACAGCATTTTTGTGAAAAGCAGAGATGCTGTTTTTCTTTTTTGTAAAATCAGGAAAAAGGAATATAAGAGTTGTATAAATTTACAAACATTTTTGTTGAAAGCTTGACAAACGCGGGGGAGGGGGGTACAATATGCTTGTACTATGCCAGATTATTTTAAAATCCGGAAATGGATACGCAGACAGACATTTTAAGTAAAAGATGGATAATGGTGTACGTTGACATGGGTTATATTGATATTCATACACATATTATCCCGGGGATTGATGACGGTTCAAAAAGCAATAAAGAAAGTGTAGAAATGTTGAGACAGGCATATGCTGCGGGTATTACGACTCTGATTGCTACGCCTCATTTTTCTAAGGGATTTTGTGACTACAATACAGAAGATATCCGAAGGTATTGCAGGGCTTTGGAGAAGTATGCACGGGAGAAGGTCTGTGCAGATTTCAAGGTGTATCCCGGACAGGAGATTTTTTATAATGAGAAGTCTTTGGGGATGCTGCAAAGCGGGGAAGTGATAGCTTTAGCGGATACAAATTACATATTACTGGAGTTTTCTCCTGATATCACCTATATTGCCATGTTTCAGGCACTGAGGGAGATTGCCATGACTGCATATTTCCCGGTGCTTGCTCATGTAGAAAGATACGGCTGCCTGAGGGAAGCCGGCAGGATGGAAGAGCTGCGGCAGCTTGGAGTGATGATGCAGATGAATTACGCTCATATAGGCGGCAAATGGTATGATGCCACTACCAGGTGGTGCAGACAGATGCTGAAGGAGGGACTGATCGATGTGCTCGGCACGGATATGCACAACAGCACAGACAGAGGACTTCGCATGGAGCATGCCCTTACCTGGATGGAGAAGCATCTGGACGAAGAATATATTACAGAATTAATGTGTCACAACGCACAGACGATTATCATGTCGGTACATAAGGAAGATGGGAATGAATAATAATATCAATAATATATATGAAGACGCTGAAATTGAAATTGACTTAAGAGAAGTTTTTTTTGCTGTTAAAAAATGGTTTTGGATGATTGCTTTAGTCAGTTTTTTGGTCGGCGCTATTGCATTTGGCTTTACGAAGCTTTTTATTACTCCGATTTATACTGCGGAAAACAGCATGTTAGTACTTACCAAGGAGACTACATTGGCGTCCTTGGCAGACCTGCAGATGGGCAGTCAGCTGACCAATGATTACCGTGTATTAACCACCAGCAGACCGGTTTTGGAGACGGTTATTGAGAATTTAGAGCTGGATATGGAGTATAAGGATCTGAAGAATATGATTTCTATCAGTAATCCTGATGATACCCGTATTCTGGTGATTTCCGTGGAGCATGAGAGTCCGAAGCTGGCCCTGGATATTGTCAGGGAGGTTGCAAAAGAGGCTTCTTATTTCATTGGAGATATGATGGAGGTTGTGCCACCGAAGATTATTGATGACGGTGTACTTCCGACGGTGAAGACCAGTCCGAGCAATGCCATGAATACCCTTTTAGGTATTTTAATCGGAGGATTTTTAAGCGGCGGCATTGTGGTGCTTCGCGCGGTGTTAGATGACACCATTAAGAGCGAAGAGGATATCGAGAAGTATTTAGGCCTGTCTACCCTGAGCTCCGTACCGGATCGAAAGGACTATATCAATCAGAATAAGGACAAGTCATCCAAAAAAGGCAAAGGCTCTCGCTTGAAAAAAACGGGGAAGAAGAAAGTGTAGGAGAGGATAAATGAATCAGGTTGTTAAAATGAATGATCCCAAGAAATTGGATTATTTATATGAAGAAGCAATTAAGACCCTTCGTACGAATATACAGTTTACGGGCAGAAATATTAAATGTATTTTATTTACCAGCTGTTTTCCGAATGAAGGCAAGAGTGATGTTACCTTTCAGTTAGCAAGAGAGATTGGCAATATCGGCAAGAAGGTAGTGTTACTGGATGCAGATATACGCCGCTCCACCTTCGTCAGCAGATACCGTGTGGGGCGGGCTGTAAAGGGATTATCCCACTATTTGTGCGGCACCATGGAGATAGATGACATTTGCTACCATACCAATTTTGAAAATGTCGATATTATATTTTCCGGCTCCTTTGTACCGAACCCTTCGGAATTACTGGAAGAGCCGGCATTGGGGGAACTGATTAAGGTTTTGCGTCAGAGATATGATTATATATTGATTGATACACCGCCGGTTACCAGCATGGCAGATGCCACGATTATATCCAAGTGGTGTGACGGTGCCATTTTGGTCATCGAAGACGGACGCGTCAGCTACCGCATTGCGCAGAAGGCCAAAAAGCAGATTTTAAAGACAAACTGCAAGATTTTGGGCGCTGTACTGAATAAGGTAGATACGAAAAAGGACCGTTATTACGGCAAGTATGGTTATTATTATCATGGCTATTACGGAACGCATACAGTGATAAAAGAAGATGAAGATGATAGAGAAGATATTCAGGAAGACAAAGAAAACGATGGTGCTGAAGCCGACATTCAGAAGGTATAGGATGGCAGCCCTCCTGGCAACAGGTATCCTGTGTCTGACCGGCATGCAGGGATGTGCAGGTACGGACCCGGCCGGTACGAAAGAGGAGAGTCATGCTGCCGATGGAGAGAGTCAGGTCACAGAAAGGGAAGCCGATACAGAAAGCTCTGACAAGAGCACCGGAATCGGTAAAGTGTCCTGGAATGACTAGACCTATGAATACAACGACCACCTCAGCAATTTCCTGTTTATCGGTGTAGATAAGGAAGAACTCGTAGAGAGTACGCTGGGCAGCACAGATGCAGGGAAGGCAGATGCTTTGTTTCTGCTGTCCTGGGACAGGGTGACCGATGATATAACGGTGATTTCCATACCGAGAGATACCATGACGACTTTTAATGTATATGACCGTGATGGTACGGATTTGGGGCCGGTGGAGCAGCACATCTGTCTGGCTTACAGCTATGGCGACGGCAAGCATGAAAGCTGCAGAATGACCAAGGAAGCAGTGTCCAGGCTTTTTTACCGTATTCCGATTCAGGGATACTGTGCAGTTACTCTGGAGGCACTGACAGAAATCAGCAGAGCTTTAGGACCTGTCACTGTGACAGTACCCAATGACAGCCTGGCCGCCAGAGTACCTGAGATGTACAAAGGAGCTCAGGTTACCATTACCGAAGAGAATATAGAAATGTTTGTCCGATACCGGGATACGGCAGAGGAACATACTGCATTATACCGCCAGGAGCGCCAGAATGCCTACCTGGAGGCCTGCTATGAAAAGATGCTTCAGGAGTACGCTTCTGATGCAGGCATTGTCACTGACTTATATGAAGCCCTGACACCGTATATGGTGACCAGCATGGGCAATGACCAGTTTGTGAAGATCATGGAAAGTGCCGCAGAGGGCGGAAGTCTGACACGATGGACGGTTCCCGGAGAAGGTGTTTCTACAGAGGTTTTTGATGAATATCATGTAGATGAGGATGCTCTTTATGAGCAAATCCTTATGAGTTTTTTTGAAGAGGTCAATTAGTACTATGAAAAATAAATACGCACTGATTGGTGTGATTGCTGCTGTGATTGGCGTGTGCCTGCTTACGGTAGGCATCATGGGCTTTGTGGAAGAGCGCAGGGCAGGCAGAGAATATGAAGAACTGTTACAGCAGGCAGGGGACGAGGAAAGCGTGGAAAACTCTGACGAAGGCACGGTGCAGGAGGATAATAAAAATCCGATATCCTCCCGGGAAGATAGCGACGGCATCGGAGCAGACATCGGAAAGGAGCCTGCAGAAGGAAAAGAAAATGGCTCCGGCACAGAGGCAGCCGCAGGAAGCGAAGGAACATCCGGCAAGGAGTTTGTTACTCGGGATGACATCGATTTTGAAGAGCTTCAGGCACTGAATCCGGACATCTATGCATGGATTGAGGTGCCCGGTACCAATGTGGATTATCCTATTGTACAGCATGCCACAGATAACAGCTATTATCTGACACATACGATAGAACATAAGAAAACAACAGCAGCTTCCATCTACACGGAAAATTATAACAGCAAGGATTTCAGTGACCATCATACGGTGATTTACGGTCACAATATGAAAAACGGCACTATGTTCCGGACCCTTCATAATTTTGAGGATTACGATTTTTTTGAGGAGCATAGGGACATCATTATCTATATGCCGGATGAAACCAAGTATTACAAAATCTTTGCGGCATATACCTATGATAACAGGCATCTGCTGCATTCCTATTATTGTGAAGACGCAGAAAGCTTTCAGAAATATTTAGATGAGATTTACGCCATAAAAGACTTTAACGCTTTTATTGACCGCGAAATTGAAGTAACTAGCGAGGACCATATTATCACTTTGTCCACCTGTGTAAATTCCGGAGAAATGACACAAAGATATTTGGTGCAAGCTTTACTTATAAATTAAAAAATCAAAAAGGAGATTTTTACGATGAAAAAGAAACTATTTGGAATCATGTTAACGCTTGTATTCGTACTAAGCCAGGCAGTAGTTGCTTATGCAGGTCCAAGTCAGAATACTTGGTACACCTCTGCAAGTCCGGATGTTACAGTTAGATATTATTCTGACTTCACCGGCATGGTAGATGACCTGGAAGCATTAAGCATCATTACCCTCTTAAACGATACAGACGCTACAGATGCAGAAGTAGTGAATGCGCTCAATAAGACAGGGGATGTAAGCATTGACAAGGCGAACATTCTGGGCATCTTTTTGAATGCTACAGCAACCAAGCAGGCTGATGGCTGGTGTCACTTTGTGGTTGATATTTCCAACCTTCCGGCAAACACACAGCCTAGTCAGTTAAGAGGCTTGCATTACTCTGTAGAGAGAGAAGTTTGGGAAGTAATTGAACCATCAAGCATCAATGGACGTTTGGTTGAGTTTAAGATGTTAGACTGCTCACCGCTTACTTTCTATCTGACCAGTGCTGCAACTTCACCTGCTACAGGCACAAGTGCTAACTGGACATTGTGGATTGGCGCTGCAGTTGTAATGTTTGCAGTAGCAGCAGTTGCATGTAAGAGGAGTCGCTCTTGAAAATTGAAAAATGGCAGGCCAAAGCGCTTATCCTAATGGTTTATGATGTGATTGCAGTAAATATGTCATATGCTTTTGTCTTATGGCTCAGATTTGACTGTGAGTATACATCCATTCCAAGAGAATATCTGATGGCTTGGTTATATTTTGTTCCAATCTATGCGGTATTTTGTGTCATTGTTTTTTGGCGGCTGCATTTGTATAACAGTTTGTGGCGTTTTGCAAGCTACAATGAGTTCATACGAATGATTTGCGCTACGGTAATCGGGGCAGTATTTCATATGGCTGCCATT
>JAFTXF010000023.1 GCA_017461685.1 Lachnospiraceae bacterium | reverse complement strand
TAGCACTGTGGGACCAGACTTTGGAACCAAGCGACAGATATCCGCCACCGCAGGGCTTTGCACAGGGGAGACTTTTTACAGAGGCGGATATTAATGAGGCGCTTGGAGTAGGGAATGTGAGCGAGCCTGAGAATAGCGGGCAGCAAGGAAATATACAGCAAGGCAGTGACGTAGTGCAGGAGCAGCGGGAAGAAATGGGGGGAGGTTCCGTGGGATTGAGATTGTCTACAGATACCTCAGGGCATGGTACTGCAGTGGCAGGGCTAGCCGCCTCCAGTCCGGTTACTGAGCAAAATTATGAAGGAGTGGCGCCGGAAAGCAGTCTCATCATTGTCAAGCTGGGAAATCGTGACAGAGAAAGCTTTCCCAGAACCACAGAGCTTATGAGAGCATTGACTTTTGTGGCTGGTTTTGCTGCGGAAAGAAGCTTGCCGGTGGCCATAAACTTAAGCTTCGGCAACAGCTACGGGTCCCATGATGGGGGTTCTATTCTGGAGCGTTTTATTGATAATGTTTCTGAAATCGGGCGCAGTGTAATTTGTATCGGTACAGGCAACGAGGGTGCCAGCGGCGGGCATTTCTCGGGTGTAGTCAGAGAGCGGCAGCCCTTACAGGTGGAGATAGCAGTGGCTTCCTATGAGGCGGCACTGAATTTGCAAATCTGGAAAAATTATATTGACCGGTATGAAGTGATTGTCACAGCACCAAATGGGGAAAGGCTGATAATACAAGAGGAACGTGTGGGACGGTTGGAGGCAGAGCTTGGCAATACGCGGCTTTTAGTATATATAGGGGAGCCTAAGCCTTATACCACCAACCAGGAAATATATGTGGATTTTCTGCCGCAGGGGGATTATGTGGACAGCGGTGTGTGGGTAGTAACGCTGGAACCGGTAAAGGTGCAAAATGGTTACGTGTACATGTATTTGCCAAGTGAAGCCGCCAGAAGCAGCGGCACCCGATTTGCAAGCTCTACACCGGAGGTGACATTGACCATTCCTTCTACAGCCTCCAGAGCCATCGCGGTAGGTGCCTACAATTCCGTGTATGATGCCTATGCGGATTTTTCGGGCAGAGGATATCCCGGACAAAATGTAAGTGCCGGAGAACGAGAAATCGGCAGTGTAAGGCCTACGATATCGGCACCCGGCGTTTCTTTGCAGGTGATTACGCCGGGCGGAACCTACCAATATGTATCAGGGACCAGCTTTTCCACACCCATAGTAACAGGCTCAGCGGCGCTTATGATGGAGTGGGGGATTGTAAGAGGACAGGATATTTTTTTGTATGGAGAGAAGATAAAAGCAGGCTTGATACGGGGTGCCCGAAGACTTCCCGGCATTTTAGCCTGGCCCAATGAGCTGTACGGATGGGGAGCACTTTGCCTGAAGGACAGTCTGAACCTTTAAGTTTCGGGGGACGGAGGGTACCCAAACAATCCGGGCTATAAACAGTCGAGACCGCAAAAAAGTGAGCCGCAAACAATCCGGCTCCATAAGCATTGACAATCTGCGGAAATTCAACTACTATTAAAGTAAACAGATAAGAGTGGATGTAGGAAACATTGAGTGGGTTCGCAAAGCGAAATGAAAAAAGTATTATTTCGAAGATTAGCTGAAAGCGTGTAGGAACTTGAATTTTACTGAAATATACATTAAAGGATAGAAGGAAAAGATGATGGAAAAACACTTACGTATGATCTGTATATTGGGCATAGCAGGATTATTGTTGACTGGCTGCGGCAATACTACAGAAGAAAATCAAAATCCTTTGCAGAATGTGTATGCTACTATGGAAGCACATTCTTATGAGGAGGCACTGGCGCAGTTAAAGGAGATAGAGGCAGAACGGGACAATAGACAGGAGATTTCCAGGTTAATGGGTATTTGCTATATCGGAACCGGTCAGTATGAAGAAGCTGTTGAGGCTCTGGAGACGGCACTGTCTTATAATGAAGGTTTTTTGCATGAAGTGGATTATGATATTAACCAGTATCTGGCGGTTGCATATTACCATTTGGGGCGTTATGAAGAGGCCGAGCATGTGTATGGGGCTATGGCGGAGTTAAGGCCTAAGGATGCGCAGGTGCATTTTCAGCATGGCGTGACTTTGCTGGAGCTGGGGCGCTATGAAGACAGCAAGGAGGCTTTTGACAGGGCAGTGGCGTTGGAGCCTGCAGACTATGACCGGATTATTGATATTTACAAAGCTTTTTATCAATATGGCTACAGGGATTTGGGACTTGAGTATGTAGAAGCTGCGATGACAAACACATCCAAAATGAGTGATTATGATAGGGGGCGTATGTATTATCATACCGGACAGTATAATCTGGCAGTTTCAGCTTTGGAAAAGGTGAGTAGGGACACCTATGAAGATACTGCTTTATATTTGGGCATGAGCTACGAGGCTATGGGGGATTACAATTATGCAGCCAGTGTTTATAACAGTGGCATTGAAAACAGCACAGACCCGGCATTATTTAATCAGTTAGGCCTTTGCCAGATGAAACGCGGTGCTTATGAGGAGGCATTGGCAGCTTTTAAACAGGGGCTTGCCTGTGAGGATACCTCTTTGCAGCAGTCTCTTAGATTTAATGAGGCCGTGGCGTATGAGTATCTGGCAGATTTTGAGACTGCAAAGAAGCTGATGGAGTCCTATTTAAAAGATTATCCAAATGACGCGCAGGCGCAAAGAGAGTACGAATTTTTAAAAACCAGATAATATAAAATGGGTTGTAAAAACGGGTAATATAAAGGGCGTTGCAAAAAAAGACAGTGTAAAACAGGTTGAGAAATACCGGATTGGGGTGTAACATGAAAGGCAATATTATTGATTATGTTTATGCATACGGATTTTTTGATTTTACTGCGCTGCCTTTTGGAGCAGTAGATGCCCTTGTTTTGGCTCAGTTTGCATATTTAAAGATGGACGGTCTGGTAGACACCATTAAGCCGAATGCCCGGCCGGTTACTTTAAAAGAACTTTATGAGCATCCGGAAAAGGAAAAGCTTTTTGCTGATCCGCGCTGGGAGGCGCAGAACAGAGCGTTGTTTGAAAATATGTGTAACAGCAGGCGTTACGCCGATATGCAGTGTCTTTACAGCGTGGATTTCGTAAACAAGGAAGAAGAGTTCCAGTTTGCTGCTGTGACCTGTATTTTGAATGATGGCAGCGTGAAGGTGCTGTACCGGGGAACAGATGAGACCATTGTGGGCTGGAAGGAAGACTTTAACATGGGCTTTCAATATCCCATTCCGGGGCAGCAGTACGGACAGTATTATTTGGAGC
>JAFTXF010000179.1 GCA_017461685.1 Lachnospiraceae bacterium | reverse complement strand
TCATATAATTTAACCTGACGACTATCTCCGCTTTTTGCGAGCATAGCCGTCAGTGTCTTTTCTACTTGTATAATATCTTCTTTTGAAATCAGGTAACTGCTTTCAATATGTACTCGTAAGTAACCGCCGCTGGTTACATTTACGATTTTTTGTACAGTTACCTGCTCCAAACGTGCTTTTAGTCTGCCTTCCACCTGTGCATAGGGGAACACATCAAAAAACGGTTTACTCATGTTTCTTACCTGCTAATTTTCATTCCAATGATCCAGTTCGTACTTCAAAGTAGATAAAAGCTCCTGCTCCGGAACCCTTCTGACAACCTCACCTTTTTTGATCAGTAAGCCTTCGCCTATGCCGCCTGCAATACCGATATCAGCCTCCTTGGCTTCGCCGGGGCCATTGACCACACACCCCATAACTGCCACCTTAATATCCAATGGTTAGCCGGAAACCAAGGTTTCCACCTGATTTGCCAGCTCAATCAGATTAATCTTGGTACGTCCACAGGTCGGGCAGGACACTACCTCAATACCGCCCTTTCGAAGTCCCAGAGTACGTAATACAAGTTTGGCAGTTTTTATCTCCTCAACCGGGTCACCGGTCAAAGACACACGGATAGTATCACCGATACCCTGGCCCAAAATCATGCCAAGGCCGATAGAGGATTTGATATTACCACTCCAAACTGTACCGGATTCGGTAATACCCACATGGAGAGGATAGTTAATCTTCTGAGCCAGTATTTCATGAGCCTTTACACACATTAATACATCAGAGGATTTAATGCTGACAACTAAATTGTCATAGCCCAGGTTCTCAATCATCTGCACTTTATCCAAAGCACTCTCTACAATACCTTCGGCGGTAACCCCTTGATACTTTTCCACCAGATGCTTCTCAAGGGAGCCGCTGTTTACACCCACACGGATAGGAATATTACGTTCCTTTGCCACATCTACTACAGCCTTCACCCTGTCAACTCCACCGATATTGCCGGGATTGATGCGAATTTTGTCTGCACCGTATTCCATGGCGGCGATAGCCATGCGGTAGTCAAAGTGAATATCCGCGACTAACGGAATATGAATCTGCTTTTTAATCTCTGTCAGTGCCTTGGCCGCATCTAAGGTAGGAACGGTACAACGGATAATTTCGCAGCCTGCCTGTTCTAATCTCAGAATCTGAGCTACAGTAGCCTCCACATTCTCTGTAGGAGTATTGGTCATAGACTGAATCAGCACCGGATTACCGCCGCCGATTACCTTGTCACCAATGTGTATTACCTTTGTATGCTCTCTCATAAATTTACCTCACCATTACAAATTGCATTGACAATTGCATTTCACTAATATTAAAAGAAAATATTTCGGATATCATTAAACACCAAAAATACCATAAGCACCATAAAGAATACAAAACCTATGGTATGCACCAGCCCTTCCTTTTCCGGAGGTACCGGCTTGCCTCTTACAAGCTCCACCAAAAGAAATACCAATCGTCCTCCGTCCAGCGCAGGCAACGGAAGCAGGTTCACAATGCCCAGATTTACACTTAAAATGGAAGCCAGATTCATCATGGTAAGAACCACCGGTCCCAAGCCTGCCGGTTTCACTGCTTCATAGGTTTCCCCTACCATATTGGCGATACCTACCACGCCTGCCATGTCATCTGTTTTCACCTGTCCTTTAATCATCATCAACAGACTCTTGTAAGTGGATACTGTAGCATAACGGACTTCATAGAAGCCATATTTCAATGCATCTAAGCCTTTCACTTGTACATATTCACCGCCGGTAAGACCCATGTAATAGCGCCCTTCCTCTTCCACATAAAGAGGGCTGAAGGAAATATCGATAAGCTCATCGCCACGTCTGACAACAAGCTCGTATGGATCTCCCTGATTTAACTGGCTGATCACCTGCACCTCACGATACAAATGGACCTTCTCACCATTGATGGAAACAATCTCATCTCCCGGCAACAGTCCGGCTTCTGCCGCCGGATACCCTTCTGTTACACTAACTACTATCGGTAAATCTGTAGCAGAAAAATTTACAATAATGAAACTAAAAATAAATGCCAAGATGAAATTACAAAGAGGCCCTGCCACAACAGTGCCTATTCTGGCCCATACGCCGGCATTATTAAAGCAATGCTCATCACCCGGTCCGCCGCCTTCTACATTACCGTCCTCACCGTCAAACATGCAGGCCCCGCCGATTGGGAAGAGTCTGATAGAATATACCGTCTCTCCTTTTTTGAACTTTATCAATTGCGGGCCCATGCCCAGACAAAATTCCAGAACACGGATACCGTTTAATTTGGCCACAATAAAATGTCCCAACTCGTGTACCATGACAAGTACACCTAAAATAATCAAAAATATAATAATAGAAATAATTGACACAATAATACCGCCTATACTTTTTTTATTAAGCAGTTGCGAAGTTCGGTGGCCGGAGCAATATATGTTCTGCTTCACGGACACTCCCGCTCCATGAAAATGCGTAACGGTACTAAGCTCAGACATCGGTCTTCGACCTCGCTTCGCTAAGGACCGACGCTTTTCAAGGCCCTTCAGCCAGAACATATATTGCTCCGGCCGCCAAACTTCGTAACTGCATTTAATTTTTTATTGTAATGATATGATCATAAATCACAAACGAACCAACGCCTCAACACTTTCATATGTCTGCTGCTCCACCGCCAGAATCTCTTCCACAGACGGTGCACCCAGCACTTCATGCTTTGACATGCAGGTCTCAATAATATCTGCAATCTGCAGGAAGGAAATCTTTTTGTCCAGGAAAAGGGCTACTGCCTTTTCATTGGCTGCATTGAATACAGTAGGCATACTGCCGCCGATACGGGCAGCTTCATATGCTAATGCCAGTCCCTTAAAAGTCTCGTTATCCGGTTTTTCAAAGGTCATCTGACCCAATTCGTAGAAGTCTACCCTTTTACCTTCCAAAGGACGTCTGTCAGGATAAAACAGTGCATACTGAATCGGAAGCTTCATGTCGGGCGCCCCCAGCTGAGCCATAATGCCGCCGTCCACGTACTCCACCATACTATGAATGATACTCTGTGGATGCACCACTACCTGAATCTGATCAAGGCTCACATCAAAAAGCCATTTGGCTTCAATAACCTCAAGGCCTTTATTTACGAGGGTAGCGGAATCAATGGTGATTTTCCGGCCCATGGACCAGTTCGGGTGCTTTAAGGCATCCTCTACCTGCATGGTACGAAGCTCTTCTAACTTCCTGCCACGGAAAGGTCCTCCGGACGCGGTCAGTAAAATCTTCTGAACCTGACTGCGCTTTTCTCCCTGCATGGACTGAAAAATCGCACTGTGTTCGCTGTCCACAGGCAAAATAGAAACGCCATGCTTCTTGGCCAATGGCATAATGATATGTCCGGCAGTCACTAATGTTTCTTTATTGGCAAGGGCAATGTCCTTACCTGCCTGAATGGCAGCAATAGTAGGTCTAATACCAATCATTCCCACCAAAGCGGTAACCAATACGTCCATATTCTCCCAAACGCTGATTTCCAGTAAGCCTTCCATACCGGAAAGCACAGGGATCTCTAAATCTGCAGTCCTTATACGCAAATCACTTGCCGCTTCTTCGCTCCACATTACTACCGCTTCCGGCTTAAATTCACGCATCTGTGCTTCCATAAGTGTCACATTCGTCCCTGCCGCAAGCACTGTCACCTGTAAGTCTTCTGAATAAGCCCTGACGATTTCCAAAGTCTGTGTACCAATAGAACCGGTAGAACCGAGAATACCAATCTTTTTCATCCTTTATAACCCCATAAATACGTATTTAATATCCAAAAAGAAATATATCAAAAAATAAATACAAGGTGCTGTAAAAATAATACTGTCAAAACGGTCTAAAATGCCGCCGTGTCCAGGAATACATTTGCCGTAATCCTTGATATTGTAATTACGTTTGATGGCAGAAGCTGCCAGATCACCACACTGGGAAATCACGCTGCCGATTCCGCAAATCACACCCATTAAAATCATATATTCCGGTCCCATGACAAATTTACCAAAAAGCATACCCAACAAAGCAGCGCCGACAACACCGCCGACACAACCTTCTATGGATTTCTTCGGGCTTAACACCGGAAATGCCTTGTGATTGCCGATGGTCTTGCCGGTAAGCATACCAACTGCATAGGCGCAGGTATCACTGCCCCATGCACTAATCCATATCAACCACACTACTTTGCTGCCAAGATCCGGCAAAGCTCTGGTCATACCAATGAAGGATAACATCACAGGTACATACATAAATGCAAAAACTACCTCTACTACCTGAGAGGCATTATATTTTGGAAAAGAGAACACATACATCGCCAACAGGGAAATAACGGTGAAAACAACAACACCAATCAAATATACAACATCCACTGCTTCCTTATGAATTACCGCCAGTATCTGGCATGCGTAAATACATACCGTGCCGATGATGCCTATCACCTCCAGACGGTTCACCGCGCCATCCGCTCTGGTAAGTCCCACTGCTTTGGTAAGCTCTAAAAATCCAAGCACAGAAATCAAAGCCAGCACCACAAGTAATGGGATGCCTCCAAAATATAAGAATATAGCTGTTAATGCTAAAAGTACTATTCCGCTAATCAGTCTGGTCACAAACATTATGTAGTTTCCTCCTTCAAAGCTCCAAATCTTCTGTCTCTATGGTTATATGCCGCGATAGCCTTTTCTAATTCCTTTTTGTCAAAATCAGGCCACGGAATCTCTGTAAAATAAAATTCCGTATAAGCCAGCTGCCACAATAAGAAATTAGAAATACGCTGCTCATTACAGGTACGAATTAATAAATCCGGATCAGGATAATTACCGGTATCAAGGCTTCCTGAAATCAAATCCTCGGTAATGTCACTGCTTTGAAGTTCCCCTGCTGCCACACGCTCGGAAATCTTAGTCACCGCACGTCTAATTTCGTCGCGACCGCCATAATTAATAGCAATACTAAAGTGCAAGCCGGTATTATCCTTAGACGCCTCCTCCAGCTTGGCAATACTCTCCTGAATATCTGCATCCAGTCCGGTTTTATCCCCTATGACACGAACACACATATTATTCTTCTCGGCAGTCCTTAAGCAATTCTTCATGTAGTTGCGCAAAAGCTTCATAAGCGCATCCACTTCATCCTTGGGTCTGTTCCAGTTTTCCGTAGAAAATGCATACACCGTCAAATACTGCACGCCCATTTTGTAAGCCTCTTCGCAAATAACCTCAACTGTCTTGGCCCCCTGCACATGTCCTGCATTGCGCGGAAGTCCCTTTGCCTTGGCCCAGCGGCCGTTACCATCCAAAATGATCGCTATGTGATTAGGTACCTTCAACTCTGTTTCCATCTCTTATATCCTATCCTCATACATATTCAAAGTAGGAAATTGCTCCGGCCGGCATCAGCAACCTCACGCAATTCCCAATATGGAAAGAGGCCGTTGCAGAATCACGCAGTAAATCCGTCTGAGGGAAATATTCCCGACCTGCAACAACCTCTATATCGTACACTAAACAGTCATAATTTCCTTGGTCTTATCTTCTACAGCCTTGTCAATATCCTTGATATACTTATCTGTAAGCTTCTGAAGCTGATCTTCTAAATCCTTGCGGTCATCTTCCGTAATCTCACTTGCCTTCTCAAGCTTCTTTACCGCATCCACACCGTCACGTCTGACATTACGAACGGCAACCTTCTGCTCTTCGCCCTTTTTCTTCACGTCCTTGGATAATTCTTTACGACGCTCTTCTGTAACCTCAGGGAATACCAAACGGATAACAACACCGTCGTTATTTGGATTAATGCCAAGTTCAGAAGTCATAATCGCCTTCTCGATGGCTTTAATCATGCTCTTGTCCCAAGGAGCAATCTGAATCATTCTAGGTTCCGGAACGGATACATTGGCAACTTGCTGAATAGGGGTCGGTGTGCCATAATAATCCACTCTGATTTTGTTTAACACATTCGGATTTGCTCTGCCTGCACGGATTGATGCATATTCTGCAACCAAATAATCCACGCACTTTTCCATTTTTTCTTCGTAAATCGCTAATCTCTGATCCATATTATGTCCTCCAGTTATACGGTCACCTTGGTACCGTTAAATTTTCCGTTAATCGTATTGACAATAGAATTCTCCTCATTCAGGTCAAATACCCACATAGGCATCTTATTGTCTCTTGCCAGAATAGATGCGGTCATATCCACTACCTGGAGATTCTTGTCAATAACCTCCTGAATGGAAACTTCGTCGTATTTCTTAGCATCCGGGTTCTTGGCAGGGTCTGCATCGTAAACTCCGTCGATAGACTTGGCAAGCAAAATCGTCTCTGCCTCTACCTCAATGGCACGCAGTACTACACCGGTATCTGTAGAAAAATACGGATGTCCTGTACCTCCGGCAAAAAATACTACCATACCCTTTGCAAAATACTTATTGGCCCTGTCTTTGGAAAACAGCTTCGTGAAGGAACCGCATTCAAAAGGGGTCAATATATTTGTCTGCATACCTACACTTCTGAAAATCTCAGAAACATAAATACAATTCATAATGGTAGCAAGCATACCGATCTGGTCAGCCTTGGTACGGTCAATATTCTCAGAAGTACGTCCTCTCCAGAAATTGCCGCCGCCAATCACGATTCCCACCTCTGTGCCTGCGTCCACTAACTGCTTCACCTGTAAGGCAACTTTTCTGACGGTATCCTCGTCAAAGCCGGTCTTCTTACTGCCGGCCAGTGCCTCACCGCTTAATTTGAGCATGATTCTCTTCATAACATGTACCTCGGTCTTCATACTTATTTTTTTTAGTGTAACACAAAACTTGCAAAGGCGAAAGAGAAAAGGCAAATTTTTATTGTTTTTTTAATATTTTGTAATTTCTATACTTCCTTACACTCTCCGCTTGCTACCAATGCCGCCCCAATAGAAGTGGCAAAGCCGGCATGCTCCGGTATGACAAAATGTACGCCCTCGCCTGCCAGATCCGCGCAGTCTTTGGTAATATAACCGCACTCTTTAAAATTGGCCAGAGACCCGATCAGGATAAACTCCTTAACCCCTTTGTCCTGGGCAATCAGAGTGCCTGTATGACACAGATTTTCAATGACCATGTGCACAATACCTGCGGCGATGTCTTCCTTCGTCACCATTTCCTCTACTTTACCGAAATTCGCTGCGGTCACATTTAAATTTAATCCCGGCAAAGGATGCTTGGATATATCTCCGATAAGCAGGTCGATTTTCTTGTAATCGCCACGGGAGGACAATTCCTGTATCACCTCAACGTCCTGGGTATTCAGTAAAAGCTTGGACAAACCCAAAATGGTGCCTCCGCCAATGGCATTGCCTCCCAAATGAGACAGTCTGTCGCCCTCCACCAATACATAAGACGTACCGGTACCCATGCTGACTACCACGCTCTTTGGCTCTTTGGCGAAATACCGGCCGCCCACGCCGTTTGCCATAAATTCATCTACCTTATACGTAGGAATGCCGTAAATCGGCTTGGTCACACCGCTGCTTCCTACGCCTGTTAAATGTATTTCTGCAATATCTCCCAAATCCAGTTCATTCTCTGTCAAGAACTGGCCAAATGCCCCAAACAGGCTTGCTATGGGATTACTTGCCTCTACCTGTATGCATTTTAATAATTCCCCGCCTAAAAAGCCGGAAATCTTGGTGGTACTGCCACCAATGTCAATGCCTACAATTGTCTTCATTACTCTACCTCCGCAATGTTGCCGCTGACAGCACAGGCTGCCGCTGTCTTTGGAGAGGCCAGGAAAATCTCTACCTTGGAGGTACCCATTCTGCCCAGGAAGTTGCGGTTATTGGTTGCCACAACTCTCTCTCCGTCTGTAAGTATACCACCTGTACGTCCACAACACAAGCCACAACCCGGATGTGTGATAATTGCTCCTGCTTTTGATAATATTTCTATGGTACCGTTGGCGGCTGCTTCCCTATATATCTTGCGGCTGGCAGGGGTTACAATCAGCTTCACAAACGGTGCCACTTTTTTGTCCTTTAAAATCTCTGCTGCCGCCATCAAATCCTCTAAACGGCCGTTGGTACAGGAACCGATAAACACCTGATCGATAGGTGTTCCTGCAAGCTCCTTCACCGGCTTAATATTGTCCACCTGAGAAGGGCAGGCTAATACCGGCACAAAATCCTCTGCCTTATAATTAATCACCTGACAATACTCGGCATCTGCATCGCCCACCAGAGAGGTCTCTGCCTCTGTCAGGGTGATTTCACAATACTCTGCAGTCTTTTCGTCCGGGGTAAATAAGGCACACTTTGCACCGCCCTCGATTGCCATATTGGCCATAGTCATGCGGCTTGCAACGGTCATATTTTCCACCGTATCTCCTGCAAATTCCAGTGCCTTATAGGTAGCGCCGTCTGCGCCCAAATCACCAATCAGGGTCAGAATAATATCCTTACTGGTTACATTATCCGGCAGTTTTCCGGAAATATTCACCCGAATCGTCTCCGGCACACGCACCCACATCGTACCGGTACCCAGGATGCTGGCCATCTCGGTATAACCGATACCGGAGGAAAAAGCACCCACACAGCCGTATGTAGTGGTATGGCTGTCGGTACCGAACACAATATTGCCCGGCTTCACATAGCCCGCTTCTGTCATCAGCTGATGGCAAATACCGTCGCTTCTATGTACGTTCTTCATGCCGTATTTGGCCGCAAACTCATTGCCCCTTTTAAAATGTCTGGCATCATCCAACTGACTGGCCGGCACCAGATGGTCGTAAATTAACACCACCTTGTCCGGGTCCCAGAGCTTTGTAAAGCCCATTTCCTCAAATTTATCCGCCACAAAAGGAATGAAAATGTCGTGGATCATGACTCTGTCCACATTCACCGTCACAATCTGGCCCGGTTTTACACTTTCCGCTCCTATATTTCTTGCTATAATTTTCTCTATAATCGTTGCTCCCATGTCACACCTCTGCTTTCCAGCCAGGGCTGTAATTGCCATAGCCTTGCATTTTCATAAACATCTCTCCCGCCTTAATATTACTCAGGCTGTTTTCGTTTTGCATATTCTTCACGCTACTCTAAGCCGTTCAGCTTACGCATAGCCTTCACAAGACCGCCTGCGGAAATAATGTCTACTAAATTTTGCGGTAAGGAAGTAATGGCATAATGCTTGCCCGCATGTTCGATATCCTGATTTACCGTCACGGTAACAGTATCTCCTTCCTGAACCGCTGCCTGTAAATCGCTGTTCTCAATCAAAAGCAATCCGTTATTGATAGAATTGCGGAAGAAAATGCGTGCGAAGGACTTGGCGATGACACAGCGAATCCCCAATGCCTTGATGATTTCCGGCGCCTGCTCTCTGGAAGAACCGCAGCCGAAATTTTTGCCGGCTACAATAATGTCTCCTGGCTGAATCTGCGCCGCCAGCTCCGGTCTTAACGGACTGAAAGCAAACGGTGTCATGTCCTGTATCGTTTTTAATTCTAAATATTCTGTAGTGATGATTATGTTTGTGTCAATGTCATATACCATTATACAAATTTTTCATGTAAATTGTTCCATATATATCTCTTTTCTGTGCCTTTTGCAAAGACACTGTTTATAATTAATCCAGCATATCCGCCGTCACAATCTCACCCTTCACCGCACTGGCTGCAACCGTTGCCGCGCTGGCCAGATATACGAAGCTGTTCGGGTGACCCGCACGGCCCTTGAAGTTACGGGTACCTGTACTGATCAAGGTCTCGCCCTCGCCAATAACGCCCTGACAGCTGCCCCAGCAAACACTGCAGTTGGCATTCATCACAATAGCGCCGGCTTCCATAAAAATCTCCATCAATCCTTCCTGCAACGCCTGCTGATAGACCGTCTGACTGGCCGGTACTACCAAAAGTCTTACTAACGGATGTACCTTTCTGCCCTTTAATACTGCTGCTGCCACACGTAAATCCTCAATACGTCCGTTATTGCAGGAACCGATAAAGGCCTCGTCAATCTTCACACCGGTGCACTCTGCTGCCGGCACTACATTATCCACAAAATGCGGTTTTGCCACGATTGGCTGAATGGTACTTAAATCAATGTCATAAACCTGAGCGTATTTGGCACCTTCGTCACTCTTGAAAATATGCTTTGGTGTGCGGCCATGCTCTGCAAGATAATCTAAGGCCACCTGATCCACCTCCATAAGAGCGGTCTTGGCACCGGCCTCTACACAAAGGTTACATATTGCAATTCGGTCTGCCATAGTAAGTGTCGCAAGACCCTCACCGCCAAATTCCATAGCCATATAATTGGCACCGTTGGCACTAATCTGTCCGATAATAGTCAAAATCAGATCTCTGGCATATACGCCCTCCGGCAGCCTGCCTGTTAAATTAAAACGCAGTGTCTCAGGTACCAGTACCCAGGACTTGCCTGTTACCATGGCATATAGATAATCCGTACAGCCTACGCCGGTACCGAAGGCGCCAAGCGCACCGTAAGCACAGGTATGACTGTCTGCACCAAAAATAAGTTCCCCCGGACGCACGTGATTTTCCATCATCACCTGATGGCATACGCCGGCTCCTTCATAAAAGGTGATACCATGCGCCTTGGCAAAATCACGCATTTTCTTGTGGCTGGCAGCGGTTTTCGGACTGTCGCAAGGGACATTGTGGTCCACCACCCACACCAGTTTGGATACATCTGCAATGCGTGGATTTTTTAATTTATGATACATGTCAATGGTTAAGTGTGTAGTTCCGTAGTTGATTAAGAGCTTGTCTACCTCAACTGTATTTATGTCGCCTGCCTGCACGTGGTCTACGCCTGCGGCAGCGGCAATGATTTTGTCTGCAATTGTCATCGGTTTCATTGTTTTCTCCTTCATTCGGGTGGGGTTTGGGAAGTGCTGTCACTGCCCGGGCCGGAGGGATATATAGTTCGTCCCAGGGCGCGCTCTCGCTCCATGAAAAACGTAACGGTACTAAGCTCAGACTGCGGCGTTTTACGCCTTGCTTCGCTAAGGACCGACGCTTTTCAAGGTCCCTGTGCCGAACTATATATCCCTCCGGCCCGGGCAGTGACAGCGCTTCTCAAACAGCAATCCTCGTTCATATTTTAGCATCTATCTAGTACGTTTTTGTGAGCTTGGTTTGTCGTTTCTTCTTTTGTGGAGTTTTAGGTTTCCTGATTTAGGGAGGCAATCAGGCCGCCTTGGTCCAGGATTCCTTGCATGTAAGGCGGGAGCTTGGTGCAGGTGTATGTTACGCCGTTTACGGTGGCAGTGCCTTCCAGCATGTTCAGGGTCATTTCGTCACCGTCGGTTACTGCGTCGTATAAGTCCTTGCACACGATAACCGGCAAACCGATGTTAATGGCATTGCGGTAGAAAATGCGGGCGAAGGACTTGGCAAGTACAGCCTGCACACCCAGAGCCTTTAATACGCTTGGTGCCTGCTCTCTGGAAGAACCGCAGCCGAAATTTTCATCAGCCACTACGAAATCTCCCGGGCGCACTTTAGACGCAAACTCCGGATCCAGAGACTCAAAGGTATGCACCTTCATTTCATCAATCGTCGGATATAACAAATATTGGGATGCGATAATCTGGTCGGTATCTACATCCTTATGAAAACGAAAAATCTTTCCCATGGTTAACCCTCCATAATTTCTAAGTAATAGATGTACATATTGCTGTACTTTTTGTACACATGCTTATCCAATATAATATCATATTTTAGCACACTCTTGTCGAAAATCATAGGAGTGAATTTAACTAATACCGTATTTTTACACCGCCGAACAATAAATTTATTATGTATATCTTGATTTTTTTTAACATTACATACTTTGTCAATTTGGAAAGAGCATTTTGGGGCATATGTACCGCAAAAGTCACATACATTTTCATAAGTGTTTTTTTTGCGGACTGTCTTATGCCGGAACTTATTACAAAAATAAATTCTATTCTGAATAATATCGTTTGGGGCCCGCCGGTGCTTACACTGCTCATTGGAACAGGAATCCTTTTGACTGTCTTGACCGGAGGCTTTCAGTTTACACATTTCGGCCATGCCATGAGATATATTCTGGGCACCCTTAAGCATAAAAAAAAGTCTTCACCCGATACGCAATCCATCTCCCAGTTTCAGGCTCTTTGCACAGCCCTTTCCGGTACCATCGGAACAGGCAATATTTCCGGCATTGCCTATGCCATTGCCATGGGTGGACCGGGAGCTATTTTCTGGATGTGGATTGCCGCCTTTATCGGAATGATTACAGGCTTTGCAGAAAAGGTATTGGGTATTTATTACAGGCGGCGAAACAAGGACGGAGAATGGTGCGGCGGTGCCATGTACTATCTGCGGGACGGTCTGGGCAACAAAAAGGGGTGTAAGACCGCAGGCAAAATTCTTGCTGCTCTATTTTCACTGTTTACCGTTTTTGCGTCTTTTGGTATGGGCAATTTAAGTCAGGTAGCCTCTATTCGGGAAAGTGTGCTGAGCCTGACCTCCTTTACCGGCAATTCCCGGATGGACGCCTTTTTGATTGGCGTATGCATTGCTGTCCTGACTGCTTTTGTAACTTTGGGCGGTCTCAAACGAATCGCCAAGGCTAACGAAACACTGGTGCCATTTATGGCCGTTTTCTATATACTGGGGACTGCTGTGATTATCGCTATGAACGCCGGGCAGATTGTACCTGCCATTCTGTCCATTTTCCGTCACGCCTTTTCTTTGGAGGCGGCAGCCGGCGGTGCAGGCGGCATCATGCTCAAACAGGCCATTACCTGCGGTTTTAAACGGGGTGTGTTTTCCAACGAAGCCGGGCTTGGTTCTTCTGTGATTGTGCACGCCACCGCTGACGTGAAAGAACCTGTTGTGCAAGGCTTTTGGGGCATTTTTGAAGTGTTTTTTGACACCATTGTGCTATGTACCCTGACGGCACTGTTGATCTTGACCAGTGGTGTTGTGGATTTAAATACCGGTACCGCTTTCATAACCGGTTCCAGCTTTGCCCTCGCCACAGAAGCATTTACTGCTTCCTTCGGCATCCCGGGCGGCATTTTTATGACCGTTGCAATTGCCCTGTTTGCCGTGGCCACCGTGTTTGGCTGGAATTATTATGGTTCTAAAGCATGGGAATACTTATTCGGCACCCGTACCGTGGCCCTGTACAAATATATTTATATTGCTGTCATTCTGCTTGGATGCACCCTAAAGGTAGACTTGATTATCGACTTGTCTGATACCTTTAACGGCCTTATGGCTATACCCAATCTTGTCGGCGTGCTAAGCCTTTCCGGCACTGTATTGGCTGTTTTGAATAATTATAAGCAAAGAAATATAAAGGGACATACGGGGCTGAAGCCAATGCTCTCCTATTTTTCCGACAAGACATATTTTGATTAAAACTGCACATCCTATCTGTGACGATTGGTTACTTTGATACACGTAAAGTTTCGTAATCGCCACCCCTATTTCAGGCGATTGTGAATCTCGATGGTCCGGCATTTTCAATCCCTAAAACCCATATTTCTAAGAACGGAGGTGCTTTCACATGGATGAATTCAAAAAGAATCATTTGAAAAGCAAGAATTTAAAAAGCAATGATTTGAAAACAACTGACGCTTATGACGACGGTAATATTCCTCAGGTAGACCTGCCTCAGGATGTGATACCGGACGAAGTACCGCGAAAAGACGGCCCGGGCGGCGAAAGCGGCAAATAAGCCAGCTTCACAGCAAAACTTCATAAATAAGGGCCTGCCCCTCAGTTCATTCCCCTTGTGCAAGGTCTTTTTTGCAAAAGATTTCTTTACAAAATATTTTAGCGCAAACTTTCAGTGAGTCAAAATTTCAGTGCAGAATTTTAGTCAAAATTTTAGTGGAAAAGATTTTTCACAAATTTCAAAAAATAGCTTGCATTTTGCAAAATAGTTTGTTATACTAACGCTTGTGATTGTTAAACATCACCTAGGGGAATCATCCAACGGCAGGATTCCGGTCTCCAAAACCGTCCATGGGGGTTCGAATCCCTCTTCCCCTGTAGTATGAAAGGCTTAGAAACGTTGAGAAATCGGCGTTTTTAAGCTTTTTTGTTTTTGTAAATTTGTTTACACTTTAGTTATTTCACTTGCAGTTTATTCTATTATCAGCAGCAAGATATATTTTATCTTCTGTTTTATAAACCAAAATTACACTCATAATAATCCACTTCCGTATATCTATTCCCCCTAAACATTATATCATCAAAACAGTGAATCAATAAAAAATTAGAGATTTGCCATTTCAGCAAATCCCCAATTCAAATACAAATCCTAATTACCATCACAAGTATCGGTGTACGTCAAATCTAACCTATCCGGTGCCGTACCATTATTGCTGTAAACATAGCCTCCAAAAGTTGCAGTGTATGTTTCACCGCGTACGCCCTGGTAGGTTGCCGAAAACAATATCGGTTTCTCATAATCACTGACCGACCAAGCTGTAAGGCATGTTCCGGATGAATCAAATAATTTCACAAGTCCGCTTACTCCTGAGCAATGACTATATGTAGATAAACTCAAGGAAACAGTCACAACATTGTTTTCATCAAAATCTATACCGAAAGAATATCCTCCAATATTATTATATCTTGGTGAAATAACATTAACAGTATTGTCACCTGAAGCAAATATTGGAACAGTAGTGATAACCAATGCTAATACTGTTGCAAGTACTGTCCTCCAAAAAAATTTTCCAGCGTTCATTTACTTTTCCCTCCTCTCTATTGAATATTCTCCATAACTGATATCAATTCTTCCAGTGCAACATTGCCGCTTAGTCTATATGTAGCTCCCCTTACATCATCCCAAACCAAAAAGTAAGTTTGTATTTCTTCTTTATATGCATGCAAATACTCAACTCCTTTATTGCTTTCCTTTAGCATGTATTCAACATCCTTGCTATCTTGATTATATATCATACCCCTTACGAAAACTTCTATTAGAATATAATTATTTTCATTATTTTCATAATAATACTGTACCATATTATCCTGAATCGCTTCACCAACCTTCTCAAATCCGTCAGGCAAATATCCAATCTGAGACTCAACAAATAATTCTTCACCATCTGCCAATTCTGCCCCATCTTTCTTGAAGCTAAAATATTCCTTCGTCCAGGTAATAATATCAAAACCAGACTTAGATGCAGTTGTAGATTTTACACCGATTGCCAATACTCCGACAACCGCCAGCAGTACCGCTGCCGCCGCAGCAAACCGCTTTAACTGAAATGTTACAGGTTCTCGTTTAGCAATTTTCCTCACTTTTTCCATCTTTTCTTCAAACTCTCGGGAAAATTCGTGCGGTTCACTGTTTTTCATTTCTTCGTCCAGCCTGATATCATCCATTTCCATTGCTTTCCTCAGGCAGACTCTTAGTTTTTCGTCTTCTTGCTTCATGCAATCCCCTCCTGAATAAAATCTTTGCTGTTTTGTAACATACAGACAATGCGCCAAATTGTAGGTGTTACAGAACATTTCTTCCCCTTCTATATATATAACGCAGAATTTGGTATTTTGTTCCCTCAAAATCGCCAAAAATATTTATTAAGTTTTTTTATAGATTATTCTTTTAAACTTCCGACATACACCGGCAAATCAGACAATTCCCCCTGTCTATAAGCCGAAATATTCTTTCCCTGCTTATTAATCAGGCACTTCGGACAAAGAAATGTCCTCATGCCCAGTTCCCCTGCAATCATATCCTCGTCCACATTATTGCCTACCATCAGGCACTCTTTCGCAGTCACGCCGATCTTGTCCATAATTTCTTTATAATAATCTAAGTTCGGCTTGCTGTGATTGGAATTCTCATAAGTGGAAATATATACAAAATCTTCCGGTGAAAGGCCGGCCCAGCGGACACGGCTTTCTGTCGCTATTGCCGGAAAAAGTGGATTGGTAGCAAGCACCAGGCGATATCCCATGCGTTTAAGTTCGGCAATAACTTCTGCTGCCTTTGCATCAAAGCCACACATCTTCTGTACTTTCTGGAATTCATTTACATAAAATTCTTCGAAAATCCCCTCATCCTGACGGCACTTTTCTCCGTATATATCTGTAAATGCTTTCCAAAACATCTCCTCATTGGTGCATTCTCCGGTATTTTTCACCATCGCCTTGACGCCTGTCCAAATGGACTTCACAAGTCCCTCCTGCTCATACCCATGGGGTGCCAGCTTCATGACAAGTCCTCTAAAATATGCCTGAATGAATATTTCTTCATCCATCGGCAAAAGTGTTCCGTCTAAATCAAAAAATATTGTCGTTAATTCCATGTACAGCCTCCATATTGCCTTAATAACTTTAATTTATCACATTAAATTATTTATTACAAGATGCAATGATTTTTTCCTGAATTACACAGTGATTTTTCCTGAAATAATGTCCCTTTCGCCCTGTATTAACAGATTTTTTTGCACAAACAACTACTGCAATAAAATTCTCTCCACCGTCACAAACTCATACCCATCCTCCAGCAGTTCATCAACAATCTGCAACGCTGCCTCCACGCTGGTGGCATATTCATCATGCATCAAAATAATGGCATGGTCCTCCGCTTTGTCCAGTACCCTCTTTACAATCTGCGCGGTACTCCCGCTACACCAATCCAGAGGATCAATGTCCCACAACACCGGAAACATGTCTATTTCCTGTTCAATAGACTTACTCCAATCGCCAAACGGCGGTCTCACGTACTCAATCTCCTTACCCAAAATCTCTTCCAGCACCCGGTTGGTTTCTTTGAGCTCCTGCAAAAAGATGTCCTCTCCCACACTGGAAAGCTGCACATGATGGTAGGTGTGATTTCCGACAATATGTCCGTCCTCCTGCATCTGCTCAATCAGTTCCGGATACAAGGTGGCATTGGCTCCCGTCACAAAAAAAGTAGCTGTCACGCCTCGCTCCTTTAAGCCCGCCAAAAGCTCCGGCGTATAAATCGGGTGCGGTCCGTCATCAAAGGTGAGGGCAATAATTTTGGTACCGTCCTCCCCTGTCACAGCATAACCGGTCACAGTTTCTATAGCTTCCTTTAGCATATAGTGTATATCAGTCCTAAACAAAAAGAGCAGACCAATGATTAAAACATAAATCCATAATCTCTGTCCTGCTCTTCGTATACGTTTTTTCATAAAATATCAGCCTCGAAAGAAACTTTATACAATTTATGCATATGCCGTGCCCTTTAGAAGCCCCATCTATACAGACTGCCTCAACCTATGTTACAGCACCTGCCGCCAGTCCTCCGGATGCATGCAGCTATATAAACTGATTCCTCTCCGCACTATAATGGTAGTCAATCCGCGCCAGGGCATCCTCAATCTCAGCCTTCTCCACATCCAAGTCCTCGCACAATGCATCTAAATCCATATTACGGTCACGCAAGCGCATATTTACAAAACTTAATAACATCACCGGGTCTTTTGGTATCATAAAATATCCTTTCCGTCAGGGAATTTATTAGGAATTTATCCCTGTCTGTGAGCTTCCAATCTGCCATCCTCCACATCAATCAGGATAATATCTCCTGCCTCTACTCCATCGCTTAAGATCAAGCGGGCTGCCAGAGTCTCCACTGTCCTCTGCATAAAGCGCTTCAGCGGACGTGCCCCGTAAACCGGGTCGTAGGCGCTGTCCACGATAAACACTTCTGCTGCCGGAGTCAGCCGAATGGTCAGCTCTTTATCTGCCAGACGTTTATTGACATCTGCTAAAATCAAGTCAATAATATGACCAACGTGCTCTTTTGTCAACGGTTTAAATAAAATCGTCTCATCCAGACGGTTCAAAAACTCCGGTCTGAAATGTGCACGAAGCTCCTGCATTACCATTTCCTCTGCTTCCGGACGAATGTCACCGTTCTCACTGATGCCCTCCAATAAATAGTGTGCGCCGATATTGGAAGTCATAATTAAAATGGTATTCTTAAAGTCCACGGTACGGCCCTGAGAGTCGGTAATACGTCCGTCATCTAACACCTGCAAAAGTACGTTAAATACATCCGGATGTGCCTTCTCGATTTCGTCAAAGAGCACTACGGAATAAGGCTTTCTGCGTACTGCCTCGGTCAGCTGTCCGCCTTCCTCATAGCCTACATATCCCGGAGGCGCTCCAATCAGCCTGGACACGGAGTATTTCTCCATATACTCACTCATATCAATACGCACCATATTGGACTCATCATCAAACAATGCCTCTGCCAATGATTTGGCAAGCTCTGTCTTACCAACACCGGTAGGACCCAGGAATAAAAAGGAACCGATTGGCTTGGTAGGATCCTTGATACCTGCCTTGGAACGAAGAATGGCCTCCGTCACCTTCTGCACGCCTTCCTCCTGACCTACCACACGCTTATGAAGCTCTGTGTCCAGATGCAATATCTTACTACGCTCACCCTCTGTCAGCTTGGCCACCGGAATACCGGTCCAACGGCTGATAATACGGGCAATCTCTTCGTCAGATACATTCTCATGCACCAGTCTATTGTCTGCGGTTTTGGTCTTTTCCTCTGCCTGCGCAAGCTCTCGCTTCAAGCTCGGCAGTTTACCGTAGCTAAGCTCTGCTGCCTTCTCCAAATCTCCATTCTGACTGGCAATCTGAATCTGGCGGTTTACCTCCTCAATCTCCTCCCGAAGACCGGACAGGCGCTCCACACTTTTCTTCTCATTGTCCCACTGGGCCTTCTGCACTTTGAACGCTTCCTTAAGCTCAGCCAGCTCCGCCTGCAATGCAGCCAATCTGTCCTGACTCAACTTATCCTCTTCCTTCTTAAGGGCTGCTTCTTCTATCTCCATCTGTGTCACTCTGCGCTGCAGCTCATCTAACTCTGTAGGCATGCTGTCCAGCTCCGTCTTAATCAGTGCGCAGGCCTCGTCCACCAGGTCAATAGCCTTATCCGGCAGGAAACGGTCAGAAATATATCTATGGGAAAGCATAGCCGCACTTACCAGCGCATTGTCCAAAATCTTCACCCCGTGATATACTTCATAGCGCTCCTTCAGACCTCGCACAATAGAAATGGTATCCTCCACTGTAGGCTCCTCTACCATAACCGGCTGGAAACGACGCTCTAATGCAGCGTCCTTTTCAATATACTGTCGGTACTCATCCAAAGTAGTAGCACCGATACAATGCAGCTCTCCTCGGGCAAGCATCGGTTTTAACATATTGCCGGCATCCATAGCGCCGTCAGTCTTGCCGGCGCCTACAATGGTATGGAGCTCATCGATAAAAAGAATAATCTGTCCGTCGCTGTTTTTTACATCCTCTAACACTGCCTTCAGACGCTCTTCAAATTCACCTCGATACTTGGCTCCTGCTACCAATGCACCCATATCCAGAGAAAAAATCTTTTTGTCCTTCAGTCCCTCCGGCACATCCCCGCGTACAATACGCTGAGCAAGTCCTTCCACAACAGCAGTCTTACCTACGCCCGGCTCACCAATCAAAACCGGGTTATTCTTGGTCTTACGGGACAAAATACGGATGACATTACGAATCTCCGCATCTCTGCCGATGACCGGGTCCATCTTACCCTCTCTGGCCTTCTCCACCAGCTCCTGTCCGTACTTATTCAAGGTGTCATAAGTAGCCTCCGGATTATCACTGGTCACGCGCTGATTACCTCGCACGGTACTGAGGGCCTGTAAAAACCGCTCTCTGTTGATGCCAAATTCCCGAAATAAAGCCTTTAACGCTCTATTCGGCCCATGCAGTAATGCCAGAAATAAGTGCTCTACGGACACATACTCGTCTCCCAAAGCCTTGGCCTCGTCCTCTGCACGCAATAACGCCTTATTTAAATCAGAACCAATCTGCATCTGGCCGCCCTGAACCTTCACCCGCTTCTGAATTGCCTGCTCTACTGCATTTTGAAAATATGCAAGCTGAATATCCATCTTCTCAATCAGCTTACTAATCAGACTGTCCTCCACGGTAAGCAAACTGTAAAGCAAATGCTCCTGCTCTATCTCCTGATTGCCATACTCTACTGCTAACTTCTGGCAGCCCTCAACTGCCTGTATAGATTTCTGTGTAAATTTTGTAATATTCATAACCCATCCTCCTTTACGTCAAGTGCCTTTTTATCGACACTCGCAGAATGTTTTACTTGTTCTACATCTAATATAACACACTTTCGTGTGAATGCAAGCATATTTTTATAAAAAAATAATAAAACCGCATTTCTAATATTTTACATTTTTTTAATATAGTTTACAGAATCCATTTATTGACAAGAAAACTTGTGTAAGGTAACATAATATTATTATGCCAGGGTCAAAAGCCATAAACCACGATATGCTTGCATATCTTTTGACCCCAACATCATATTATTATAAGAACTAATATGTGCAAGTATTATACATATATCAGAAAAGAGGACAGATTATGGCAGCAATGGATGAATTTAGAGAAGAACGCGAGCGCGTCAAAACTCAGCCTTTAAAGAAACGGCTGGAATACTTTTGGGAATATTATAAGTGGCATGTTCTTATTATTGCTTTCTTTTTGATTTTTACAGTCAGCATGCTTTGTCATATATTGACCAGCAAAGATACTGTATTTATGGCTGCATTCATTGACTGTGTTCCTAACGAAGAGACTGTAGACCGGTACACCGCTGAATTAGAGGAGCTTTTCGGTATCGATACTGAAGAGGAGCAGCTTATTTTAGACAGTTCTTTTCAGATAAGCACCGAGGCCGACCCAACCACCACCGAAATCTTATTTGTGCGTATTGCAGCCCAGGAGCTGGATGTCTTATTAGCTCCTGAGGATCTTTTTGACCGCTATATATACAATGATGTTTTTATAGACATACGGGAAGTGCTCTCCCCTGAGCAGTTAGCTTATTACGGAGACTCTTTCTATTATGTAGACTATGCCAAAATCATTGACCAGACCGAATATGAAGAGTCTCTTACCGATATCACCTATGTGGACACCACCAATCACCGTTCCCCGGAAGGCATGGAGCAGCCTATCCCGGTTGGTATTTATGTGACCGGCTCAGAGGATTTTCAGGAGCACTACACCTTTAACAGTGACGGCCAGGAGGTTGTATTCGGCCTTGCCGGTTATTCTGAGTGTGTAGATTATGCTCTGCAATTCCTGGACAACATGACCGGACGCGTGGAATAATACTTATCCTTTTGTTTCACTGATTTTATTTTTTTAACGGATGGAACGTTTTTTGTTACATAGGAAAGCGTACTTTCGTATGTAACAAAAAAATAAAGATTGTCAGAAGGTAACGGCGCGCACCGTTTTCCTTCAGGCAATCTTTTATATTATATATTTATCGGATCAAATCATTCTTTCCCGTTTGTCACTACACTCCATTATAATGAAGGAATGTATTTACAAAGCTTTTCCAGGCTTGTATTTACCACCAGTTCTTCCGGAAAGTCAGCCATTTTAAGGGCATTCTCCACATAGCCGAAATCTCCCACATAGCTGGAATAATGGCTGTCTGTTCCCAAAATAACCGGAACCTGATATTGCTTACAGAGTGCCAAATACGTCATAACATTTTCCAAAGCACCTGCACGAAAAGAAAGCGGACTCAGTGACGAATTATTGACCTCCAACAGTATCCCTTTCTCCTTAGCAGCAGATACGAGACGTTCGTATTCCAATGGATATCTGGCATCGTCCGGGTGCCCGATCATGCACACCTTGGGATTATCCATAGCTTTAATCAGGCAGTCCGTATTCTCTCTGGCTGTACCGCTGGAAATACACGGTAAATGCAGACTGGCAATGGCATAATCCAAGCCCGCCAGCAAATCATCCTGCAAATCAAGATGTCCTTCTCTGTTGATAATATTGGCTTCACAGCCCTTTAATACGCGCACGCCTTCGATTTCCTTCGGCAGCACCTTCAAATTTGCAAAATAATACATATGAGGGCCTCCGGGCATAGCAGGCCCATGCTCGCTAATCCCGTATACTGCCAGGCCGCGCTCTTTCGCCACAGCCACGTTCTCCTGAACTGTACTGTATGCATGTCCGCCAAAAACGGAATGTGTATGCAAATCAATGATATATTTCATATTAAGTCCTTACTTCTTCTTGTCATCCATATCCGGAAGGTCATCTATCAACTTCTCAATAATGAGCTTCTTCACATATACATCAAAGCTCAGCGCACAAATAAATGCAAACTTCTTTAAGAACTTCTGATGCTCTTCGGGCGCTTCCTCGAACTGCTCCTCGGCCGCCTGATACTTGGCAGCTACGTCCTTTTTCAATGTCTCTAACTGGTCCTTCTCCATAGAAAATACTTCTTCATAAATATCTTCTATCTTCATACCGGACTCATTGGCAAAAAAGTGTTCATTTAACGGTGCTAACAGCTTCTGAATGTCTCCGATAGACAAAATTCCTTTATAATAATAAATAAAAACCAATACCAAAATATGCTCCTTGGAATATTTCTTCTTCACCGGAGCCGGAAGCAAATTATTCTTGGCATAATTATTAATCATGGTCTTGGTCAAAATCTTGTCCTCATCACCGTGTCTGGATGCAGCCTTTAAGCTATTCTCCATTAAAGTGGTAACCTGATCCATATACAAATCCATATTCGGGATATCCTCAGCCTTCAGATGTTCAAATCTGTCGAGGCTGGCCATAATACTTTCTAATAAGTTTTCCGTATCGATAGTCATAATTACCTCCAAACTATATTTGATATTATAGTCTAATTTGTAAAATCCCGCAAGTAAAAAAAACTATTTCAGCATCAATTACTCCTGCTCCGTTTTCATTACTACAAAAATCTATCTTGTCGCTTTATGTAAAACGATTCCACACAGAAATGCCGGATACATCTTTACAATCCGGACAAATTATGTTAGTATTTATTTAGTAACAGTTTAAAACTTTACAGAACAAAAGTGTATTATCACTCAATCTATTATGCGAGGTCACTTTATGAATAAGAAAATCAAAACAGAAGCTGTCGACAAGCTTTTTGAAGCAATCTTAAGTCTGGAATCCAAAGAGGAATGTTATATCTTTTTTGAAGATTTATGTACGGTGAATGAATTACTGTCCCTATCTCAGCGCTACGAAGTTGCCACTATGCTCAGTGCAAAAAAGACCTATCTTGAAATTGCAGAGAAAACCGGTGCTTCAACAGCTACCATCAGCCGCGTTAACCGTTCTTTAAATTATGGTAATGACGGTTATGACATGGTATTTTCCCGTACACAGCATGTCACTGAGAAGTCTCAGTAATTTTCTTATATTTCGATATATGAAAGGGTCGCAAGCATTTGCTGCGACCCTTTGTTT
>JAFTXF010000178.1 GCA_017461685.1 Lachnospiraceae bacterium | reverse complement strand
TGTCAAAAGCAGTTCTACATCTTCTTGGGAGGCACCTTCATAATGGATAAATATATCCAAAATACTGCAAAGACATAACTGAATTTCTCTGTTGTACCGGTTTAGTAAAAGCGTATCCTGCAGCTTGGTTTCACAGCTATCCAGAAGAAAATTGTAAGAATAAAGCTCCGCATAAACCGCCCAGCCCTCGGTAAAGCCCCCGTAGTACAATAACTGCCTGATAAGGGGCGCATGGGTCAGAGTGAGAGAAGTCTGGCTGTAGACGGTCTGATACAAATGTCCCGGAAAACCTTCATGGGCCAGTGTGGTATATAAGTCCAGCGGCTCCATTTCAGATTCGGGATTGATATATATGGTATGTTCGTCATTTGCGTCAATGGGCGGTGTCATGTAAAATGCGGGAGCACTCATGCTTGCCAGTGTGCCGTTTACGGTTTTTAATTCCACACGCTGGGTGGCATCCTCGTTCAAAAGGCTCAAGGAAGGGAATTCTTCAGTGGCACTTTCGTACAGGTGGGTAAGCATTTCACTATGGGTTTTAAAAGGAAAGTCCCAATTCTGCACATAGGTATTTTTGCTAAGCAGATCAGTATATTTCTCATAGAGATAGTCATAACGGTCGTACAGCAAGGATTGTATTTCGCTGACTGTGCGGTCAGAACCGGTATTGGCGGCCAACAAAAGCTCATAGTACTCCTTGCCTTTGGGCAGGCTGCCTAGTCCGGTCAGCTGTGAGGAACCCTGAAGGTTGCCAAGAGAGGCTGCAAGAGTCACGTATGCCGGGGCAATTTGGTCGCTCAGTATAGATGTGTTTCGTAATTCATAATCTGCAGCCTCATCTTCCGCCAAAACATTTTCTTCTACCAACTCCTGCAAACGGTTATGGAAGCTGACCTGAAGAAAATGGCTGTTATTTGCCAGGGTTGCTTCCGGAAAAAGTGTGAGGCACTGGGTGCGTACCTCGGAGATATTTCTTTCGTATTCTGTGATACCGTTGGCTTCCCTGTCGGCTGCATAAAGAGCAATGCCTTCCAGATAAGCCGGAATTTGCGATAAAAGGGTAAAATAATTTTCTATATCCTCTTTGTCCCTCAGGGCATATTCCGACAGCAGAATAGGAAGCTGACTGTGTACGCCTCCGGAACAGGAAAGAGGATTTTCATAGTAGGGAAATTCCATGCTTTTCACTTGTATGTTTACATATCTGTTCAATAAGTTGTATAGAAATAAGTTTTCTCTATTTAAATTGTCCGGTCTGATGGCAGACAGCGCGTCACGGTGACCGGTCCAAAGGTTTTCTGCACTGTTATAAAAATCGGCGTTGTAAGGAATTAAATCCTGCGAAATGTTCTCCAGTCCCATTTCCTCCGGGTAGGCTATGCTGTAATGAAGCTCCAGAGGATTATTTTCCAGAGTATCCATAGTCAGCTCTTTGCAAATGGAAGCCAGAGGAAAGGTGTTCATATAATAAAGAAAAAAGCCCCGTGCAACAATGCACAATATAATAATAGACAGCGGAATAGCGGTATGTTTTTTAGAAAAGGTCATAAGCTACCAACTTATTTTTTTAATAGCTTATGATTTGTAAAATCGGGAAATACCATATTTTACAAGCAAAATGAGGCAAAATTTGGCTTTATTGATTGACTTTTTTCATGGTTGGTTATAGTATTATTATGTATGAATTTTGCAAAGTAGTGTTTACTAGGAACGGAGGGGCAAATGAACAAATTAGAACTACAGAAAATGGCTGTAGAGGTTCGTAAGAATCTTTTGATTGGTTTACATGCTGCTAAGGCAGGACATCCGGGTGGATCTTTGTCTGCAGCAGATATTTTTACCTATTTATACTTTGAGGAGATGAACGTAGATCCGAAGAATCCGAAGTGGGCAGACAGAGACCGTTTTGTATTATCCAAAGGTCACACTGCACCGGGTTTATATGCTACATTGGCATTAAAGGGCTATTTCCCGGTTGAGGAGATGGTTACTTTACGTAAGTTAGGCAGTATGTTACAGGGACATCCTTGTATGCAGTACACGCCGGGTATTGACATGTCCAGTGGTTCTTTAGGACAGGGTATTTCCGCAGCTGTAGGTATGGCTTTATCAGCAAAGCTGGATGGTAAGTCATACCGTACCTATACACTTCTGGGTGACGGTGAGATTCAGGAAGGCCAGGTTTGGGAGGCTGCCATGTTTGCAGGTTTCCGTAAGCTGGATAATCTTGTTGTGATCGTAGATAATAATAATTTACAGATTGACGGCGAGATCAGTTCCGTATGCTCTCCATATCCGATTGACAAGAAATTCGAAGCTTTTAACTTCCATGTAATCAATATTGACGGTAATGATTTTGATCAGATTGATGCAGCATTTAAGGAAGCGAAGGCTACAAAGGGCATGCCTACCGCTATTATCTGTAAGACTGTAAAGGGTAAAGGCGTTTCCTTCATGGAAAATCAGGCAGGATGGCACGGCAAGGCGCCAAATGACGCAGAGTTTGCCCAGGCTATGGAAGAATTAGAGAAAGCAGGTGAAGCATTATGTCAGAAGTAAAGAAAATCGCTACCAGAGAGAGCTACGGCGCAGAATTAGTTGCTATCGGCAAGGAGTATCCGAATGTAGTAGTGCTTGATGCAGACCTTACCAAGTCTACTATGACTTGTTTCTTCCAGAAGGAATTTCCGGAGAGACATATTAACTGCGGTATCGCAGAAGCTAATATGGCCAGCATTGCAGCAGGTCTTTCCACAACAGGCAAGATTCCTTTTATGAGTTCTTTTGCCATGTTTGCAGCAGGTCGCTGCTATGAGCAGATTCGTAACTCTATCGGCTATCCGCATTTAAATGTGAAGATTGGTGCCACCCATGCAGGTGTTACCGTTGGTGAAGACGGTGCTTCCCACCAGTGCGTAGAGGATATTGCCCTGATGCGTGCGATTCCGGGCATGGTAGTTATGAACCCGTCTGATGACGTGGAAGCAAGAGCATGTTTACGTGCAGCAGTAGAGTACGAGGGTCCTGTATATATGAGATTCGGCCGTGCGAAGGTATCTGTAATCAACGATTACCCTGAGTACAAGTTCGAAATCGGCAAGGGTACCATTGTAAAGGAAGGTAAGGATGTTACTATCGTTGCAACAGGCGTTTGCGTAGACAGTGCTGTGAAAGCAGCTGAGATGTTAGCAGCAGAAGGTATTGATGCAGAGGTTATCAATATTTGTACGATTAAGCCATTAGATGGTGAATTAATTGCAGCTTCTGCCCGCAAGACCGGCAAGGTTGTAACTGTAGAAGAGCATTCTGTAATCGGAGGTTTGGGCAGTGCAGTATGTGATGCATTGGCAGAGCTTGCTCCGACTCCGGTGAAGAAGATTGGTATTCAGGATGTATTCGGTCAGTCCGGTACAGCGGACCAGCTGATGGCATTCTACGGATTAGACGGCGAAGGTGTATACAAGACTACAAAGGAATTTTTGGGTAAATAATACTATGGAATATATTTTATCCCCTTCCATGCTTTCCTGCAATTTTCTGCAGGCCGGTGAGGATTTAAAGAAAATCGATAAAGCCGGTGCCCAGTGGGTGCACATCGATGTGATGGATGGTGTGTTTGTTCCCAATATTTCTATGGGTATTCCACTGGTAGAGGCCTTCCGCAAAGGTACGGAGCGTTTTCTGGACGTGCATCTGATGATCATACAGCCGGAGAAGTATATCGAGCGCTTTATAAAGGCCGGCGCTGATTTGGTTACCTTCCACTTGGAGGCCACCAATCAGCCTCAGGAATGTATCGACATGATTCACAGATTGGGCCGCAAGGCAGGCATTTCTATTAAGCCGGGAACTACGGTGGAGGAAGTTCTGCCTTATCTGGACAGCGTGGAGATGGTGTTAGTTATGACAGTAGAGCCGGGCTTCGGCGGACAGTCTTATATTGAATACTGCACAGACAAGGTGCGCAAGCTTCGCAGCATCATTACGGCCAGAGGCGTGGATGTGGACATTCAGGTGGACGGCGGCATCGGTAAGGACAATGTTGCCAAGGTGATTGAGGCCGGTGCCAATATATTTGTGGCCGGAAGCAGCGTATTTAAAGGCGATGTGGAGGCCAATGTGGCAGCATTAATGGAGCAGTTTCCCGAATAGAAGAAACAAAAGCATGAGAGGCAAAGTAACTTAAAAATAAATTTAGGAGGTTGGCAATGAGTAAAGGAAAATATTATATTACCACTGCAATTGCGTACACATCAGGCAAGCCGCATATTGGCAACAGCTATGAGATTATGCTTGCAGACAGTATTGCCAGATATAAAAGAAAAGACGGTTACGACGTATTTTTCCAGACAGGAACAGACGAGCACGGTCAGAAAATTGAGCTGAAGGCTGCGGATGCCGGCGTGGGCTGTCAGGAATTTGTAGACGGTGTGGCCGGTACGATTAAAGAACTGTGGGATTTGGTTGATACTTCTTATGATAAATTCATTCGTACCACAGATAAGGACCATGAAAAGCAGGTTCAGAAGATTTTTAAGAGATTATATGACCAGGGCGATATTTACAAGGGAGCTTACGAAGGCTTGTACTGTACACCTTGTGAGTCTTTCTGGACAGAGTCTCAGTTAGTTGAGGGCAAGTGTCCTGACTGTGGCCGTGAGGTAAAGCCAGCCAAGGAAGAAGCTTATTTCTTCAAGATGAGCAAATATGCGGACAGACTGATTGAGCATATCAATACACACCCTGAGTTTATTCAGCCGGTTTCCCGTAAGAATGAGATGATGAATAACTTCTTACTGCCGGGCTTACAGGATTTGTGTGTATCCAGAACCTCTTTTAAATGGGGCGTTCCGGTAGATTTTGACGATAAACATGTTGTATATGTATGGTTAGATGCGCTGACCAACTATATTACAGGTATTGGCTATGATGCAGACGGTAATTCCACGGAGCAGTATCAGAAGCTTTGGCCGGCGGATTTACATCTGATCGGTAAGGATATTATCCGTTTCCATACGATTTACTGGCCGATTTTCCTGATGGCACTGGGCGAGCCGCTGCCGAAGCAGGTGTTCGGACATCCATGGTTGCTGCAGGGTGACGGCAAGATGAGTAAGTCTAAGGGTAATGTGATTTATGTAGACGATTTGGTACGTCTTTTCGGCGTAGATGCGGTACGTTATTTCGTACTTCACGAGATGCCTTTCGAGAATGACGGCGTGATCAGCTGGGAATTAATGGTAGAGCGTTTTAACTCTGACCTGGTAAAT
>JAFTXF010000022.1 GCA_017461685.1 Lachnospiraceae bacterium | reverse complement strand
TATTTGCCAGGGCACTCTTAAAGGAGGCCAAAAACCGAGGTATTTCCACTGCCATGGAGAGTATGGGCTGCGCGTCTTACGAGGTGATAGAGAGTATCCTTCCTTATCTGGATACTTACCTCATGGATATCAAACATACCAATCCTCAGAAACATAAAGAATTTACCGGCAGAAGCAATGAGCTGATGCTGGAGAATGCCAGAAAAATCGCAGCATCCGGCCAGACCAGACTGGTCATCAGAGTTCCGGTGATACCGGGTTTTAACGATACGCCGGAAGAAATTGCCGATATAGCCCGGTTTGCAGACAAGCTGCCGGGAGTCAATAAAATTCATTTGTTGCCTTACCACAGACTTGGGCAGGACAAGTACGACGGACTGGGCAGAGAGTATCTGATGAAGGACGCCCTCCCGCCGGAGAATGCTCATATGGACATGCTGAAAAAGGTTGTGACACACGTGTCACGGCTCACCTGCCAGATAGGCGGCTGACGCATATCGGAAGGAACAAGGCAAGAATGTAACAGTGAAGTTGATGAAACAGTATTAGGAGGCATATCATGGATTTGTCAACAACATTAAAAGAAGACCGAATGAGAATTATTCAGGAATATGTTCCCGGTTGTCAGATAACCATTGCACATATTATTGCTAGCCCTGACAAGATTCTCTACAAGAAACTGGGTCTTGACCCGAAAATTGATTATCAGAAGGCTGCAATCGGAGTTACGACGGTTACACCTTCCGAAACGGCTATTATCATGGCAGATGTTGCCTTAAAGGCCAGTGGCATTACCCTGGGCTTTGTAGACCGTTTCAGCGGTTCCCTGATTTTTACGGGAACAGTAAGTGAAGTACAGGCCAGCATGGAAGCGATCATTGAGTATTGCAAGGACAAGCTTGGCTATATGGTCTGCCCGATTACGAAGACATGAGAAAACTGATATTAATGGGGCGGAGTGAGGCAGGCAAGACCACATTGACCCAGGCACTCAGAGGAGAAGAAATACACTATTACAAGACGCAGGATGTTCATTATTACGAAAGCGTCATTGATACTCCCGGAGAATATGCACAGAGCCGCCGTTTGGGCAAGGCACTGGCCCTGTATACATATGAGGCAGATGTGGTTGGTATTTTGCTTGCGGCCAATGAGCCCTACTCCATATTCCCGCCATGCGTAACCAGTCAGGCCAACAGAGAGTGTATCGGAATTGTAACAAAGATAGACTTGCCGGATGCCAATATTCCCTTAGCGGACAGATGGCTGGAGATTGCAGGATGTGAAAAGATTTTCCACGTAAACTCCATCAAAGGAGAAGGCGTGCAGGAAATTTTAGATTATCTGATGGAGGGAGAAAGCTTCGTCAGTAAAAATTGCGGATAATGAAAGCTCATACTACAACTGATTCAATTAATGTTAGGAAAGCAATCATTTTCATAAATAAAACTCAAATTTAAAGGAGGAATAATCCATGATTAACGAAATGGAAATCAAAAAACAAATTTGTGAAATCGGAAAGAGAATTTATAACCGTAACATGGTAGCTGCCAACGACGGTAACATTTCCGTAAAGCTCAATGACAATGAGTTCCTTTGCACACCGACAGGTGTATCCAAAGGCTTTATGACACCTGAATTCATCTGTAAAGTAGATGCAAAGGGTAATGTAATTCAGGCAAATAAGGGCTTCAAGCCATCTTCTGAAATTAAAATGCATATGCGTGTATATGAGAAGCGCCCGGACGTAGGTGCTGTAGTACATGCACATCCTACTTTTGCAACGGCTTTTGCAATCGCAGGTATTCCATTAACACAGCCAATCATGCCTGAAGCAGTTATTTCCTTAGGCTGCGTACCTATCGCTGAATACGGCACACCGTCTACCATGGAAATTCCTGACAACTTAGAGAAGTATCTTCCATACTTTGACGCTGTACTGCTTGAGAACCACGGTGCATTATCCTGGAGCACAGATTTACTGGCTGCATACCACAAGATGGAAAGCCTTGAATTCTACGCAGAGCTTCTTTACAAGTCCAAAATGCTTGGCGGCCCTAAGGAATTCGACAAGGAAAATATCAAGAAGCTTTACGAAATTCGTCGTAAGTTCGGTATGCCTGGTAAGCATCCTGCAAACGTTTGCTTAAATAAGGGCACGACAAACTGCCATAACTGTGGCGGCAGCTGCGGCGGCCATGCTGATTACAGCAAGTTCCCTGGCTATGAGTACAATTTCGGTTGTGACTGCAACGACAATAAGAACATTGACGAAGCAGCAATCGCTGAAATCGTAAAGAATGTAATTGCTAACATGAAATAATATATATGCTTGGAAAGGCAGGGTGATTCCTATGGGAGAAAAGGACATAGAACAGATTGTCCATGAAGTGATGAGCCGTATCAAAGCGTCTACTGCCATGAATCTCCAGCTTGCACTGGCACTTATGGAAAGAGTGGAAGCAGAGGCGGCCCGTATAGGTGTAAAGGCGGTGGTGGCTGTATCCGATGCAGCCGGCAGACCGATTGCAGTTCACTGTATGGACGGTTCTTACATAGGAAGCTATGATGTGGCAGTCAATAAGACTTACACCTCTATAGCATTTCAAATGTCAACCGCAACGCTTGCTGAGCTTGCGGCACCGGGCGGTTCCCTGTACGGTATTCAGAATACCAACGAGGGTAAAATCGTCATTTTCGGAGGAGGCGAGCCTCTTTACCTGAATGATGTATTAATCGGTGCAATTGGCGTAAGCGGTGGAACTGCAGAGCAGGACACCTATCTTGGCGCCTATGGTAAAAATTTATTAAAGGAAGTGATAGCTTGCAAATGACAGAAAGTCAGATTAAAAGTATTGTAGGCGAAGTCATGGCAAAGATGCAGCTTAACAGCGGCGTATCTGATATGCATGGCGTTTTCGCTGACATGAATACGGCAATCGAGAAAGCAAAAGAAGCACAAAAGATAGTACGTATGATGTCTATGGACCAGAGGGAGAAAATCATTTCCAGAATACGTATTAAAATCAAAGAAAATGCGGAAACATTTGCCCGTATGGGCGTAAATGAAACCGGCATGGGTAATGTTGGTGATAAGATTTTAAAGCATCTTTTGGTGGCTGAGAAGACACCGGGGACGGAAGATATCACTACAATCGCATGGTCCGGTGACAGAGGTCTCACTCTGGTAGAGAGAGGACCTTTCGGAGTAATCGGAGCCATTACTCCATGTACAAACCCTAGTGAGACTGTTCTTTGTAACACTATGGGTATGCTTGCAGGTGGTAATACAGTAGTATTTAATCCCCATCCTGCAGCAATCAAAACATCTATTTTTGCAGTAAACCTGTTAAACGAAGCTTCATTAGAAGCAGGCGGTCCTGACAATATTGCATGTACCGTGCAGAAGCCTACTTTGGATTCCAGCGCTGTTATGATGAAGCACAAGGACATTCCACTGTTGGTAGCAACCGGTGGTCCGGGTGTTGTAACCGCAGTATTATCCAGCGGCAAGCGCGGTATCGGAGCCGGTGCAGGTAATCCGCCGGCACTGGTAGATGAAACAGCCGATATCAGAAAGGCAGCAGAGGACATCGTAAACGGATGTACCTTTGACAATAACCTTCCATGTATTGCAGAAAAGGAAGTAGTAGCAGTGGATGCTGTCTGCGATGAACTGATGAAGTACATGATAGAAGAGCAGGGCTGTTATCTGGCAAGTGCTGAGGTTCAGGATAAGCTGATTAAAACAGTATTCAACGAGAAGGGTGCATTAAACCGTAAGTGCGTAGGTAGAAGCGCAAAGGTACTGCTTGCCATGGTAGGCGTAGAGGTACCGGACAATATCCGTTGTATCATCTTTGAAGGACCGAAGGAGCATCCGCTCATTGCAGAAGAGCTTATGATGCCAATCCTTGGTATCGTAAGAGCAAGGGATTTCAAGGATGCAGTAGAAAAGGCAGTATGGCTTGAGCATGGCAACCGCCATTCTGCACATATCCATTCCAAGAATGTGGACCGTATTACCGAGTACGCAAGAGCAATGGATACAGCAATTTTAGTAAAGAACGGACCGTCTTACGCAGCCTTAGGTTTCGGCGGCGAGGGCTTCCCGACCTTTACCATTGCAAGTAGAACAGGTGAGGGCCTGACCAGTGCAGCCACCTTCACAAAGAGCAGACGTTGTACAATGTCAGACAGTTTATGCATTAGATAGGAGGAAAAAATAATGCAGATGAGTAATTCACAGGTAGAAGCTATTGTAAAGCAGGTTTTGAATCAGCTCAGCGGTTCAGCAGCTCCTGCAGCAGCAGTATCTTCTACAGGCAGCAAAGAGATTCCGAAGACAGCACATGTGGCAATGTTAACGGCGCTCGAGACTGTTGAAATAAAAGAATATCCAATGCCTGAGGTTGGCGATGATGACATCCTCGTAAAGGTAGAGGGCTGTGGTATCTGTGGTACAGATGCTCACGAATACAAGCGCGACCCGTTCGGTCTTATTCCTGTAGCTTTAGGACATGAAGGCACCGGCGAAATCGTAAAGATCGGTAAGAATGTAAAGAAAGACAGCGCAGGCAAGGACGTTAAGGTTGGCGACAAAATTGTTACCTGTATGATTTTCAAAGACAATCCTGACATCACCATGTTTGACTTAAATAAGCAGAATGTTGGCGGTGCTGACGTATACGGTTTGGTTCCGGATGATGATGTACATCTTAACGGATGGTTTGCAGATTATATCTTAATCCGTAAGGGTTCCACTTTCTTTAACGTAAGTGATCTGGATCTGGATTCCCGTATTTTGATCGAGCCATGTGCAGTATTGATTCACGCAGTAGAGCGTGCAAAAACTACTGGCATCTTAAGATTTAACAGCCGCGTAGTAGTACAGGGCTGCGGACCTATCGGTTTGATCTGTATCGCAATTTTACATACTATGGGTATTGCCAATATTATCGCAGTTGACGGTAACGAAGGCCGTTTAGAGTTTGCTAAGAGATTGGGCGCAAGTGATTCTGTAAACTTCAAGGATTACAAGGGTGCAGAAGAAATGGCAGCAGGTATCAACGAGAAGTTCGGCGGTCACCTTGCAGATTTCGCATTCCAGTGTACCGGTTCTCCTGTAGGACATGCTAATATCTACAAGTTCATCCGTTCAGGCGGCGGACTTTGCGAGCTTGGTTTCTTCATCAACGGCGGTGATGCAACCATTAACCCTCACTTCGACATTTGTGCTAAGGAAATCACAACAGTAGGAAGCTGGGTATACACACTTCGTGATTATGCTACTACTTTTGATTTCTTAAAGAGTGCAAAAGCTATCGGTCTTCCGATGAGTGAATTGATTACTGATAGATATCCTTTAAGCGAGATTAACGAAGCATACAAGAAGAATCTGGCGATGACCGGTCTTAAGATTGCAGTTATCATGGATTAATTTCCGGCTTGGTTGATTTAAGAAAGGAAAGCTGATATGGATGAAAGAGCAGTAGGAATCCTGGAGGTCTATGGAGTTGTTTG
>JAFTXF010000177.1 GCA_017461685.1 Lachnospiraceae bacterium | reverse complement strand
ATCAAATGTTCCGTCTTCTGCCATTGTTTCAATAGCCTTTAATCTTGCAATTCTGCTTCTGATGGTCTTAAAGTTTGTAAGCATACCACCTAACCATCTCTCGTTTACATAGAACATACCGCAACGCTCTGCTTCTGTCTTAAAAGCGTCCTGAGCCTGCTTCTTGATACCAACGAAAAGGATAGTGCCGCCTTCAGATGCGATATCAGCAACTGCCTTGTAAGCTTCATCAACCTTGCCTACAGACTTCTGTAAATCGATGATGTGGATACCGTTTCTCTCTGTGAAGATGTATGGAGCCATCTTAGGGTTCCATCTTCTGGTCTGGTGTCCGAAATGAACACCTGCTTCTAATAACTGTTTCATTGAAATAACGCTCATAATATACCTCCATTTGGTTAAACTTCCGTCATATCTTTTCCGCCGCACAAGCGTCTATGCGGTTAACTCTCCCACCACCTGCAAATATGCAGCACCAGCAGGAAATCGATACGCGTGATTTTTTTGCAACATTCGAATTGTAACACAAAAACACCCATTTTGCAATAGGTGTTTTCATATTTTTGTATATTTATGTGTGTTTTTACTATAGTTTTCTTATTGCTTCACTCTGCATGGCAAGCTTTATAAGTTATTGGCTTTTCTGAGTTCCTTCACTTCATCAAATACTACATCATTGAGTACCTTGATGTAAGTCCCCTTCATACCGGAGGAACGGGACTCGATCACACCGGCGCTTTCAAACTTACGCAGTGCATTTACGATAACGGAACGGGTAATACCTACCCGGTCAGCAATCTTGGAGGCTACTAAAATACCTTCCAGACCGTCCAGCTCATCAAAGATGTGTACAATCGCTTCCATTTCGGAGAAGGACAACGTGTTAATAGCACTCTTTACTACATTTACCTTGCGCTGTTCTTCGGCGTTCTCTTCATTCACTGCACGAAGCATCTCAAGACCCACTACGGTAGAGCCGTATTCACAAAGGATAATATCGTCAATGTCATACTGCTCGCCGTTTTTGTAAATAAACAGCGTGCCCAATCTCTCACCTGCAATCTCGATAGGAGAAATAATGGCCTGGAACTTACGGATGTCATCACTTTCAAAGCCAAGGGTGGTCAGATTAACATTCTCTTTGGTGGACAAAACACCTAAAAAACGCTCATTCAGCATATTGTCAATAAAGCCGCCAACGCTTTCATCAATCAGCTCATGAATGCAATCTACCTCTTCAGCATAGCCAACGCCTAAAACCTTGCCCTTCTTGCTGATAACCAGTACATTGGAAACCATAATTTCCTTCATAACCTTGCAAATATCATTAAATACAACTTTGCTGGAATTGTTATTGTGCAACAACTTGCCAATTTTGCGTGTTTTATCCAATAACTGAACGCTGCTCATCCTGTCCTCCTATCCGTATCACAAAAAAAATCACTTTTTATCATATAAGCATAGTATAGCACGACAATTTCGGAATTGCAACGCAAATTTTTTAAATTTTCCGACATTTTCAATTTATTTATACAATTATTTCTTTGTCGGGCGCTGCCAAACCATATAGTCACATTCCGGATTATTGGCGCAACCGTAATAACGGCGTCCCTTTTTGGTCTTTTTCACTAAAATATCACCGCCGCACTTCGGACACGGTACATCCAGTTTCTCAAAATAAGGCTTGGTAAATCTGCATTCCGGAAATCCCGGGCAAGCCAAAAACTTACCGTGAGGACCATATTTATAAACCATCATGCGTCCGCATTCTTCACAAGGCACATCGGATACCTCGTCTTTGATTTCCACCTTTTCTAATTCAGCCTCTGCTTTCTTTACCGCTTCGTCCAGATCCGGATAGAAATTCTCTAAAACACTCTTCCAGCGTACATGGCCCTCTTCCACCTGATCCAGTAAACCTTCCATGGTAGCGGTAAAACGCACGTCTACAATACTCGGAAAGGAGTCCTTCATCAGATTATTCACCACTTCACCCAATTCTGTCACATAAAGGTTTTTATTCTCCTTAATCACATAGCGACGGGCTAAAATCAAGGTAATGGTAGGTGCATAGGTACTTGGTCGTCCGATGCCCAATTCCTCCAAGGCGCGTATCAGACTGGCTTCCGTATAATGAGCCGGCGGCTGAGTAAAATGCTGCTCTCCCTCCAGTGCCTGTATAACCACCGTGCTGCCTTCCTCTACCGCACTCTTTAAGGCTACACTGTCCTCCTTCATATCGTCAGAACTGTACACGGCCATAAATCCGTCAAACACCTGTCTGGAGGCCGCCACAGTAAAAACATGTCTGCCCGCACCTAACTGTATGGAAGTAGTTTCATATCTGGCAGGTGCCATGGTTGCAGCTGCAAAGCGCTTCCAAATCAATTGGTATAATCGATACAAATCTCTGGATATCAAATCCTTTAAACTCACCGGAATTCTGCTGATTTCGGTAGGTCTGATGGCCTCGTGGGCATCCTGCACCTTACTGCCGGATTTGGCATTCTGGTTCTGAACATTGCCCAGATATTCCTGGCCGTAGGTATCCTGTACAAATTCCTTAGCCTGAGCCAGCGCTTCATCAGAAATTCTGGTAGAGTCCGTACGCAGATAAGTAATCAAAGCAACCGTTCCCTGTCCTTTGATCTCCACACCTTCATATAACTGCTGGGCCAGACGCATAGTCTTTTGAGCAGAGAAATTTAACACCTTGCTGGCTTCCTGCTGTAAGGTAGAAGTGGTAAACGGTAATGGTGCCTTACGCACACGTTCTCCTTTTTTCACCTGCTTTACCTGAAAAGCTACTCCGGCAAGCTCTGCCTTAATGGCTTCCACCTGTTCCCCGCTTTTTAGCTCCACCTTACCGGTCTCATCGCCGTAATATTTGGCTCTGACAGCCTTTTTCTCGCCGGCAAACAAGACATCCGCCTCTAAAGACCAATATTCCTCGGGCACAAAAGCTTCAATCTGCTCCTCTCTGTCGCAGATAATGCGAAGAGCAACGGACTGCACACGACCTGCACTTAGGCCTCTCTTTACCTTTGCCCAAAGCAGAGGGGAAATACGGTAACCAACCATACGGTCCAGACAGCGTCTGGCCTGCTGGGCGTCTACACGGTCCAGATCAATTTCACGGGCATTTTTTAAAGATTCCTTCACTGCCTTTTTGGTAATTTCATTAAAGGTAATACGATATACCTGCTTACCCTCCAGCTTCAGGGCATGCATCAAATGCCAGGAAATAGCCTCTCCTTCTCGGTCGGGGTCGGTTGCCAGATATATCTTTTCGGCCTTTTTCACCTCTTTACGAAGATTTGCCAATAGCTCTCCTTTACCGCGAATGGTAATATAATGGGGCTCATAGTCATTCTCTACATCAATGCCTAAAGTACTCTTTGGCAAATCTCTAACATGACCGTTACTGGCCACCACCGCGTAATTTGCCCCCAAAAATTTCTTAATGGTATTTACCTTTGCAGGAGATTCCACAATTACTAAATACTTTGCCATTCTTCTTCCTCTTTATTCTGAAATGTTAAATGCATTTGCTAAAATTCACTTTTAAAATCTCCCAAACTATACAACAAAAAAATCTTTGTTGCAACCTTTTTTTGTTACTTCATGAAAATTTAACGAATTGAAAAGCGATTTTTATTACTTTTGCACAAATCCATCAGCTCCAAATCCATAAGTCCTGTCAACAGTTCCTGAAAGCTTCCTTTATTGCCCTGCTGAAGCCATTTTTCATATACCTTCTCAGCTTCCGCATACTCATAATCTAACACCCCCAGTATACTTTTCAGCTCAGGGCTTATCTCCCTGTTATTCAAATGTATCCCCGAAGACTCTGATTTATACCCATGTTGTATATTTTCCGATTGTGAATTTTCCAAATGTACATTTTCTGATTGTACGCTTTTCATAGGAAAATTTTGAAGCTTACAAATATCCTGCAGCAGCTCTAAAAGCTGCTCCACATCCGAAATAACGGTAGCTCCCTGCTTTATAAGCTCATGGCATCCTTTACTCAGCTCATCCGTAATCCGCCCCGGAATGACTGCCACCTCCTTGCCCTGCTCTAAAGCCATGTCTACTGTAATCAGCGTACCGCTCTTTTTGCGGGATTCTATCACCAGAACCACATCACTCAGTCCGCTGATAATCCGGTTTCTGGGCGGAAAATTCCTGGCAAGAGGCTCCATGCCCGGTGCATAGGAAGAAATAATGCCGCCACTTTTGGATATATCGGTATATAGCCTGTATAATTCCTCCGGATAACAGACATCCACACCGCTGCCTAGCACCGCATAGGTTTGTCCTCCTGCTTTCACGCAGGCCGCCTGACTGATAGAATCAATCCCTCTGGCCATGCCGCTGATAATCTGTACTCCTTTTGCAGCAAGCTCTCCTGCAAACACCTCTGCCACATTCCGCCCGTAATCAGAACAAGCTCTGGAGCCAATCATTGCTACCGCAGGAACTTCCCCTCTCGGCAGACTTCCCTTTACAAAGACTCCAAAGGGCGGGTCGGGAATATTTTTTAATTTCTCCGGATAAATATCATCATAAAAACAAATATATCGAATACCCTTTTCCTCTACCTGCTCCAGATAATCTTTCGGATGCATGGCATACTTTGCCGCCTTCACGGCACTGAATTGTCTTCCGCTTAATACTTCCAGCAAGGCCTTTTCCGTTGCCTCGTAGGCCTCCTGCATAGAGCCGAATCGTTCCATGAGCTGAAACATAGTGCGAAAGCCTATAGAATTTATTTTGTGAAACCATGCTCCGGCTGCAAGTTCTGTTCTGTCCATATCACCCCTCCAATTCTTCCAAAATCGTCATCCGATAGCAGGCGGCTTCTTTGATATGTTTTCCCGAAATCAATGCACAGCCCTCTAAATCCGCTATGGTACGGCTGACCTTTAACAATCTGTGATAGCTTCTTGCGGAAAGCTTTAGCTTCTCATAAAGCTTATGCAAAACCGTCTCTGCCCCCTCTTCCAATCTGCAGTATTTCTTAATATCCCGCGGCGATATGTCCCCGTTAAACCGATAGCCTGTCCCCCGAAATCGTTTTGTCTGGATTTCCACGGCCTGCAATACCCTGTTTCTGATACTTTCACTGTCCTCTTCACCGCTCTCTGACTGTAATTCTTCTATATTAATAGCACGCATTTCGCAGCACAAATCCATCCGGTCCAGGATAGGTCCGGATATTTTGCCCAGATATTTCAATATATCCTGCTCCGTACATTTACACTTATTCCTGTCCGGAAAATATCCGCAGGGGCAGGGATTACTGGCTGCCACCAGCATAAAATCCGCCGGATAAGTATACACTGCCTGACTGCGTGCAATCTGCACTACCTTATCCTCCATAGGCTGCCTGAGTACCTCAATAACATTTCTCTGAAATTCCGGAAACTCGTCCAAAAATAAAACTGCCCTATGAGCCAGCGAAATAATACCCGGACGAGGAACTCTGCCTCCGCCCACCATAGCAGACTCGGATATGGTGTGATGAGGATACAGAAAAGGTCTCCGGGTAATAAAAGACTGCATGCTGTCCAACTTCCCGGCCACACTGTAAACCGCCGAAATTTCCATGCTTTCCTCCAATGACAGAGGCGGCATAATCCCTGGAATTCTCCTGGCAATCATGGTTTTCCCGGCTCCCGGCGGACCTATAAGGAGCAGATGATGAAATCCGGCAGCCGCAATCTCTGCTGCCCTTTTGGCCATGTACTGCCCCTGTATTTCTTTAAAATCCCGCTCCTGACTGCTGTGAAACTCTGCGAAAACGCGCTCCACATCCAGCAAGTAAGGTTGTGCACTGCTCTTTCCTGTAAGAATGTCAATAACCTCTTGAATGTGAGCCACACCGTACACCTCTATCCCCCGGATAAAGGCCCCCTCTTTTACATTTTCCCGGGGCACAAGAACCCGCTTAAGGCCACATTCCTTTGCATGCTTTACAATCGGCAGGATGCCCTTTACCCCTTTAATTTCGCCGTTTAAGCCCAATTCACCAATGAGCAGCACATTATCCAGCTCCACTGCTGAAATGCTCTCTGCGGCCACTAAAACCCCTATAGCGATAGGCAAATCAAAGGCTGTCCCCTCCTTCCGCAGTCTGGCCGGAGATAAATTCACCGTCAGCCTGAGATTCGGAATCTGCATACCGATATTTTTTAATGCAATCCGAATCCGTTCTCTGGCCTCCTTGACCTCTCCGGACATATTCCCTACCATATCAAATACCGGCAGCCCGAAGGAGGCATCCACCTCCACCTGAATGAGTACTGCTTCCATGCCTTTCATGGCACCTGAAATAATATTTGTGTACATAAAAACTCCTTTCCATGCATAAATGCTCTCATTACATATAGGCATGAGAAGGAGATTTTGTCACACTTTTTTTGAAAAAATTATTTCAGAACCGATCGCAGCTTTAACAGCGCACGCTTTTCAATCCTGGATACATAGCTTCTGGAAATGCCGTAGCAGGCGCCGACCTCCTGCTGGGTCTGCTCCTTTTGCCCTCCCAGACCGTATCTGCGTATAATTACGTCCCGCTCTCTCGCATTCAGCACAGTGTCCATTGCCTTTCTTAAGCTCTCTATCGTCTCCTGTCTTTCCAAGGTAAATAAAATATCATCTTTTTCCGTACACAAGTCATATATCTGAATTTCATTACCTTCCTTATCAGTCCCTACCGGTTCATATAAAGACACTTCATTTGCGCTTTTTTTCTTGGCACGAAGCATCATTAAAAGCTCATTGTCAATGCATCTGCAGGCATAGGTTGCCAGCCTGCCTCTTTTTGCATCGAAGGTATCAATAGCCTTCATCAGCCCGATTATGCCGATGGAAATATAGTCCTCTGCATCCTCAGGCGAAGTCTGATACTTTTTGGCAATATGGGCTACTAATCGGAGGTTATGCATAATCAATTTATCCTTTGCATCCTTTGCTTTTTCCTTATCCGGCCCTTTTAAAAGTGACAGATAATAGGCTTCTTCCTTT
>JAFTXF010000176.1 GCA_017461685.1 Lachnospiraceae bacterium | reverse complement strand
TGTTCCGGTGGCTTTTATTGATAGCTTTAAGGTGCTGGACCAAAAGGGCAGCAAACCTGTGACCGTGCAGATTCACTACTTAAAGCCTATTTTACATGATGAGTATAAAGAAATGAATACAGCACAGCTTGCAGCAATGGTGCGGGCAAGGATTGAAGCAGTTGTGAAGGAATATTCAGGTCTGGAATGAATTTTTAAACATGCTCTAGGCAAAATCAATATAAAATGTTAGAATAGGAATGTATGTCAATTCTTAGTTTGCCGTAATAAAATTATTGTATCAAATTTAGAATTTGCAAAGACCACAATTTCGCAAACGACTAACAATCGATTTAATGAAAGGAACCAATTTATGATAAAGCTGGCATTGTCAGATGATATTTTAATGCAGGTAGACAAGCCTGCCCGTTATATCGGTAATGAAGTGAATGCGGTAGTAAAGGACAAGTCCAAGGTGGATGTGCGCTTTGCTATGTGCTTCCCGGATGTTTATGAAATCGGTATGTCTCATTTGGGCATTCAGATTTTGTACGGTATGTTTAATAATTTTGAAGATACCTGGTGCGAGCGTGTGTACAGTCCATGGGTGGATTTGGACAAGATTATGCGTGAGCAGAAGATTCCGTTATTTGCATTAGAGTCTCAGGATCCGGTGAAGGATTTTGATTTTCTGGGCATTACTTTTCAGTATGAAATGTGCTATACCAATATTTTGCAGGTATTGGATTTAGCGCAGATTCCGTTAAAGGCTGGGGACAGAGGGGACGGTTGGGATTATCCGATTGTCATCGGTGGTGGTCCGTGTACTTACAATCCGGAGCCGATTGCAGATTTCTTTGATATGTTTTATATTGGCGAGGGTGAGACCCAGTACCGCAAGCTTTTGGATGTGTACAAGGCTTGCCGCAAAGAGGGCAAGAGCCGTCAGGAATTTTTATATGAAGCTTCTCAGATTCCGGGCATGTATGTGCCTTCTATGTATGATGTGCAGTACAAGGCGGATGGCACCATTGAAAGCTTCCTGCCTGTGAAGGAAGGCGTACCGTCCACTGTTTTAAAGGAAATTGTCATGGAGGTTTCTGACAGTTTTTATCCGACTAGGCCTGTGGTGCCGTTTATTAAGGCTACCCAGGACAGAGTAGTGTTGGAAATCCAGCGTGGCTGCATCAGAGGCTGCCGTTTCTGTCAGGCGGGGCAGATTTACCGTCCTGTGCGAGAGCGTGACGTTGAGAAATTAAAAGAATATGCCGTAGAGCTTTTAAAAAATACCGGTTATGAGGAGATTTCCTTAAGCTCCTTAAGCTCCAGTGATTATTCCAAACTGCCGGAACTGATTGATTTCCTGATTGAGGAATGTAATAAACGTCACACCAATATTTCCCTGCCGTCCTTACGAATTGATGCTTTTTCGCTGGATGTCATGAGTAAGGTTCAGGATGTCAAAAAGAGCAGTCTGACCTTTGCGCCGGAAGCAGGCAGTCAGCGTATGCGCGATGTGATTAACAAAGGTTTGACAGAGGAAGTGATTTTAAAGGGTGCTGCCCTTGCCTTTGAAGGCGGCTGGACCAAGGTGAAATTATATTTTATGCTGGGGCTTCCGGGCGAAACGGAAGAGGATATCCGCGGTATTGCGGAACTTTCCAATAAAGTAGCGGCAACCTTTTTTGAAACAGTGCCGAAGGACAAGCGCGTTAACGGTAAGGTACAGATTGTTACCAGTACCTCTTTCTTTATTCCAAAGCCTTTTACCCCGTTCCAGTGGGCGAAACAGTTTACGAAAGACGAATTTATTGAGAAGGCACACCAGACCAAGCGTGCCATTGCTTCCCAGTTAAATCAGAAGTCCATTAAATACAATTATCATGAAGCAGATGTCAGCGTATTGGAAGGTGTACTTGCCCGCGGCGACAGAAGAGTTGCAGAGGTTATTTTAAGAGCCTATGAAAAGGGCTGTATGTATGATTCTTGGAGTGAATATTTCTATAACGACAGGTGGATGGAAAGCTTTGATGAGTGTGGCGTAGATATCGGTTTCTATACAACCAGAGAACGTGATTTGGATGAGATTTTCCCTTGGGACTTTATCGACTGCGGCGTAACCAAGGCATTTTTAAAGAGAGAGTGGAAGCGTTCCCAGGAAGAAACTGTAACGCCAAACTGCCGTATGCAGTGTCAGGGCTGCGGTGCCATGAGATTCGGAGGAGGTGTGTGTTTTGAAGCTAAGAATTAAGTTCAAAAAATTCGGACCTGTGAAATTTATCGGGCATCTGGATGTCATGCGATTTTTCCAGAAGGCTCTCAGACGTGCCGATGTAGATGTGGCTTATTCCGGCGGTTTTAGCCCACACCAGATTATGTCCTTTGCTTCTCCGTTAGGCGTGGGACTTGAAAGTAACGGTGAATATTTTGATGTAGAGATTTTGTCACCAATCTCCAGTCAGGAATTTATGGACAGGGTAAATGCTGCCGGCATTCCGGAAATTCAGGTGACAGACGTACGCCTGCTTCCGGACAAGGCCGGCAATGCCATGGCAAGTGTGGCAGCAGCAGACTATACCATTC